>DASQUY010000188.1:0-7611 GCA_035641055.1 Acidimicrobiales bacterium
CGGCTCGGCCAGACTGCTCCTCGAGGCGGGCGCCCCGTCGGCCATCCTGTATCTCGGCGTCGACGACGTGACCGCGGCGACCGACGATCTGCGAGCCAAGGGCGTCACGATCGAATCCGAGCCCCACGTGATCCATGTCGATGTCGAGGGTCAGTTCGGCCCCGCAGGCGAGTCCGAGGAGATGGCGTTCTTCCGTGACTCCGAAGGGAACCTCGTCGGCCTCGCCGGCCGGCGCGCCCCCGTCGAGGACGGCTAACGGGTCCTCACCTCGTTCTGGTTGTAGCTATGCGGTCATATGCCGGATAGCTACAACCAGTTCGCGTTACCGGGCGCCGGCCAGAACCCGGTAGCGGTCGCGGAGCAGGCGCTTGTAGATCTTGCCGTTGTCCTGGCGGGGTAGCTCCTCGGTGAACTCGACGGCCTGCGGGCACTTGTAGTGCGCCAACCGGGCCCGGCAGTGCTCGATCAGCTCCCTGGCGAGCTCGGGCGAGCCCACGGTCCCGGACTGCGGCTCGACCACCGCCAGTACCCGCTCGCCCCACTCGGGATCGGGCAGGCCGATGGTGGCGGCGTCGCCCACCGCCGGGTGCTCGAGAAGGACGGCGTCGATCTCGGCCGGGTAGATGTTCACGCCGCCGGAGATGATGAGGTTGGCCGACCGGTCCGTCAGGAACAGGTAGCCGTCGTCGTCCATGTAGCCGACGTCACCGAGGGTGAAGTAGTCGCCCCGGTAGGTCGACGCCGTCTTGTCGGCGTCCTTGAAGTACTCGAACCGCCCCACTTTGGGAGCCCGGAGGTAGACGAGGCCCGGGGTGCCGGCGGGCAGCGGCGCCCCGGTCTCGTCGCCGATGAGGACCTGGCCGTCGGCCGGCTTGCCCACCGTGCCCGGGCGGGCCAGCCACGTCTCGGAGTCCACGAAGCTGCCGGTCCCCTCCGTGGCGGCGTAGTACTCCCACACGATCGGGCCCAGCCACTCGATCAGCCGGCGCTTGACCGCCACCGGGCACGGCGCCGCCCCGTGGAGCACCGACCGCAGCGACGACACGTCGTAGCCCTCCCGCACCTCGGCCGGCAGCGAGAGCAGCCGGTGGAACATCGTGGGCACCATGTGCGTGTGCGTGATGCGCTGCGCCTCGATGAGCGCCAGCGCCGCCTCGGCGTTCCAGTGCTCCATCAGCACGACGCCGACCCCGTAGGTCAGCGGCGCGGACAGCGAGAATGCCAGCGGCGCGGCGTGGTACAGGGGGCCCGTGCACAGGTGGCGGTCGCCCTCGCGGTAGCCGAACAGGTTGAGGGACGTCGCGACGCTGGCCGGTGGCTCTGGCCGGTGGACGCCCTTGGATCGACCCGTCGTCCCGGACGTGTACAGCATTGAGGAGCCGAGAGTCGGATCGTCGATGTCGTCGCCGGACTCGCCGGCCACCTCCCGCTCGTAGGAGCGGAACCCCTCGATCCGCCCGCCGACGGCCAGCCGCACCGTGCAGCGTGGCGCCTGCCCGACGGCCCCGGCGGCGACGCCCGCCCGCTCGTGGTCAGCGACGATGGCCACCGCCTCGCAGTCGTCGACGATGTAGCCGGCCTCCTCGGGCGTGAGGTGCCAGTTGACCGGTGTGAGCCGCCAGCCGCCGCGCTGACACGCCGCCACCACCTCCACGAACTCGGGCCGGTTGCCACACACCAGGGCCACACCGTCGCCGGCCCGAAGCCCGAGCAGCCGCAGCGCCCGCGTGACCTGGTTGGCGCGGTGGTTGAGCTCGGCGAAGGTGAGCTCGCCCGACGGCGCCGTCACCGCCGGCACGTCCGGCTGGCGGGCCGCCCACCAGGCGAGCACCATGCCCCGGGCGGCGTGCTCGGCCCTGGCCTCCCGGTCCTCGTCGGTGACGGTCATCGGGCCGCCGGCTCCTTCGGGAGGCCCAGCACCCGCTCGCCGACGATGTTGCGTTGGATCTCGGCGGTCCCGCCCCAGATCGTGCCGCTCCGGGTGGACAGGAAGCTGCGCTGCCACCGGTCGGGCTCGTAGGCGCCGGGCTGCTGGGGAGGCAGGATCGTCGAGTCGGTGCCCCGGATGTCCATGACGATCTCGGCGAAGCGCCGGGCGTACTCCGACCAGAACATCTTGTTGAGGGCGCTCGCCGGCCCGGGCTCCCTACGGGCCACGATCTGGGACAGCGTGCGCAGCCCCTGGTAGCGCATGATCTCGCAGTGGGTGTAGGCCCAGGCGAGCTGCTGGCGCACCAGCGCATCCTCCGCCCGCCCGCGCTTGCGCACCTCGTCGACGGCCCTGTCGAACTGCCGGCGGTGCTGGACGTGCTGGGTGGTGGCGTTGCCGCCCCGCTCGTTGCCCAGCGTGGTCATCGCCACTCGCCAGCCCTCGTGCAACCCGCCGATGACGTTGAACCGCGGCGCCCGCGCCTCGGTGATGAACGTCTCGGTGAAACGCGAGGCGCCGGTGATCTGGCGGATGGGGCGGAGCTCGAAGCCGTTGCTCGAGCCGTCTTCCCGCCTCATGGGCACCAGCACGTAGGAGATGCCCTCGTGCTTCGGCGCCTCGGGATCGGTGCGGCAGAGGCAGAACATCACGTTCGCCGCCTGCGCCCCCGAGGTCCATACCTTCTGGCCGGTGACGACGATCTCGTCGCCGTCCACGACGCCCCGGGTCGTCAGGCCGGCCAGGTCGGACCCGGCGTTGGGCTCGGAGAAGCCCTGGCAGTACCGGTCGGTGCCGTCGATGATGCGCGGCAGGAAGTGGGCCTTCTGCTCGTCGGTGCCCCAGACGATGATCGACGGCCCGACGAGCCCCTCCCCCATGCCCCGTGTCAGCCGTGGCACCCCGGCTCGGGCGAACTCCTCGTTGAGCACGGCGACCTCGACACCGGTCAGGCCCCGGCCGCCGAACTCCTTCGGCCACGCCACGCACATGAGACCCGCCCGGTGCAGCTTCTCGGCCCAGGCCTCCAGGGCGGGGTTGCCGCGCGCGGCGCCTGGCTCGACCTCGACGCCGACGAGCTCGTCGGGCCGGTTGGCCTCCAGCCACCCCCGCACCTCGTCCCGGAAGGCGCTGGCGTCCGGTCCCAGGTCCAGTTCCATCGGCCGTCTCCCCCTTCCGTCACCTCACTTCACGTCAATTCACGTCACCGGCTCGAACAGCGGCAGCTGCCGGCCGTCGGACAGCGGCTCCCACGTCACGCGCACCCGGTCCCCCACACCGACCTGCTCGGGCGGACAGCCCACGACGTTGGAGAGCAGCCGCACGCCCTCGTCCAGCTCCACCAGGGCGACGACGAAGGGCGGCTCCAGCACGGGGATCTGGGGGCGGTGCTCGACGGTGCAGGCGTACACCACGCCCTCGCCGCCCGCGCCCCGCCACTCGATCGTCGCCTCCAGGCAGGTGGGGCAGACCTCCCTCGGGTACCAGACCGGCCGCTCGCAGGCCGTGCACCACGGCAGCACGAGGCGCCCGTCGCGGGTCGCCTCCCAGAACGGGGCGGCGGCTTCGCTCACGGGCGGTTCTGGACGGTTGCTCACGACATCGCCCCCTCGGTGCCGAGCACCAGCGTCGACATGACCGACAGCACCATGCCCGCCCCGTGCGCCACCGCGATCTCGGCGCCGTCCACCTGGCGCTCACCACAGTCGCCCCGGAGCTGCCGCACGGCCTCCACGATGAGGAACATCCCGTACATCCCCGGATGCGTGTACGACAGGCCACCGCCGTTGGTGTTCATGGGGAGCGACCCGCCGGGCGCCGTCCGGCCGCCCTCGACGAACGCCCCGCCCTCGCCCTTGGCGCAGAACCCGAGGTCCTCGAGGTGGAGCAGCGCCGTGATGGTGAAGCTGTCGTAGCTCATGAGAACGTCCACGTCGCCGGGCTTGATGCCGGCGGCGCGGAACGCCTGAGGGCCCGAGATCACCCCCGGCGTCGTGGCCAGGTCGGGCATCTGGCTGATCATCGAGTGGTCGTGGCCGGTGCCGGCGCCGAGCACGTAGACGGGCGGCTTGGCGAGGTCGCGGGCCCGCTCGGCGCTGGTCATCACGAAGGCCCCGGCGCCGTCGGTGACGAGGCAGCAGTCGAGCAGGTGCAACGGCGCCGACTGCATGGGCGACGACAGCACGTCGTCCACCGTGATGGGGTCGCGGTAGCGGGCACGGGGGTTGCGGCAGGCCCAGGCCCGGGTGCTGACGGCGATCTCCGCCAGCTGCTCCGACGTGGTGCCGTACACCCCCATGTGCCGGCTGGCGGCCAGCGCGTAGGCGCCCATGGGCATACGCAGGCCGTACGGCATCTCCCACTCGGCCTGCGGGTTGGGGCCGCCGAGGTCGCGACGCCGGAAGCCCCGGCCGGGGCCCCGGCGGCGGTCGCTGCGCGGCGTGGCCGCGTACACGCCGATCACGACGTCGCACAGCCCGGCGGCGATCGCGGCGGCGGCATGCTCGGCATGGACCTCGAAGCTGGAGCCGCCGGTGCTGGTGGACTCGGTGAACCGGGGATGGATGCCGAGGTACTCGGCCAGCCCGACCGACGACTGGGCGTGGCACACGCCGTCGACGTCGGCCAGCGTGAGCCCGGCATCGTCGAGCGCCTCGCGGATCATGGCCGCCTCCAGCGCCCGACCGTGGAGGTCGAGCTCGCCGGTCGGCGACACCGCGTCCGCCACGCCCACGACGGCCGCTCGGCCCCGCAGCCCCGTCACGGTTGCCCCGGCCTATATCCGTGCGGCATTGCCTCGGGCTGTCCCGACCGTGAGCCATTGCCTCGGGCCAACGACCACGTGCGACGCATGCGTGCGATCCCCCTCGTGCCTTTCGTGCCTCTCGTGCCCCTTCTGGGGCCAGCTTTCTCTACGTTGATGTCAATATCAAGTTTTCTCGGGCCGATGGGCGACGGAATGCCTTCGTCCCGGCGCCGCCGGCTCAGGACGACTCGGTGCGACGGGCGCGGCGGATGTCGAGCGCCTCGAGGCACAAGGCCAGTCCGCTGAGCGCCGCCCGCGCCTTGCGCGGCGGAAGGTTGCCGAGCACCTCGGTCAGGCGCTCCTGCAGGGCGAGGTCGCCCTTCTCCAGGGCGACCCGGCCGGCGGGGGTCAGGGCGTGCGCGATGCGGCGGCGGTCGTCGGGGTCGCGGAGGCGCTCGACCAGGCCCCGCTCGACGAGCCCGTCGGTGAGCGCGGTGATGCTGGGGCGGGTCACGGTCAGCCGCTCCGCCAGCGCCGTAGCGACCGACGAGCCGTCGGCCAGGAGCATCATCATCCGGTACTGGGGCAGCGAGAGGTCGACCTGGTCGAGTGCGTTCTCGGCGACCTTCCCCAGCCGCGCCGCTGCCCGGGCTGCGGCCTCGATCAGCTCGTCATCCACGACCGTCAGGCTAGCCCAGCCCCGACCGGTGATTCATCACCTTAATAGTTCGGGACTTGACACGTTGACACCGGCGTCACATCATGGGTTGGAGGCTCATCGTTCGAGGGGGGACGACTTGGCCGACGACGACCTCGACGCCAGCGGCGATGCGGGTAACGGTGATGCCGACAGTCGCGGCGATCGGAGGCGGGGGAACGGCGCGGCCTCGCACCTGAGGCGGTACGGCGTCTTCTACGCCATCGCCGTAGTGGTGGCCATCGTGGTGGCGGTGCTGCCCAGCGTGGGCGGGGACGGCGACGACGACGGCGGCAGCGACGACGGTGACCTGGCGGCGTCGGAGGACGGCGCCGACGGCTCCACCGACGGGCCGTGGCGCCCGGGCTCGGGCGACATCGAGCACGGCACTGGAACCGCCCGCAGCGGCGTCGAGTGCGAGCCCGGCGTCGGCCAGATCCCGGACACCGTGCTGGCCGTCCCCTGCCTCCCCGAGTTCACCGGGGACAACGGCGGCGCCACGTCCCGAGGCGTCACCGAGGACACGATCCGCATCGTGCGCCGGACCTTCCCGTCCAGCGCCAACACCGAGGCGGTGCGGGAGGAGCTGGCCGAAGCGGGCTTCGCCACGCCCGAGGACGTCATAGAGATACGCGACCAGTTCATCGACTACCTCAACGAGAACTACGAGCTGTACGGGCGGCGCGTCGAGATCATCGAGTACGAGTCCCAGTTCGGCGACAGCACCGCCGAGGCGCTCGAGGAGGGACGCGAGGGCGCCTGCCAGGACGCCACCTTCATCGCCGAGGAACTGGACGCCTTCGGCGTCATCGGGCCCGGCATCGCGGGCCTGGGGGGCGGCCCCGGGAGCGGGCCGTTCTCCGAGTGTGCCGCCGAGCGGGGCCTCGTGGTCTTTTCCGGCGGGGCCTACTTCCCGGAGAGCTGGTACGAGGAGCTGCACCCCTACATCTGGAACGACACGATGGACTGCGAGCAGGTCGCCCGGCACACGGCCGCCTACATCACCAACCGGCTGGGCGACAGGCCCGCCACATACGCCGGCGATCCCGAGCTGGCCTCCCGCACGCGGAAGTTCGGCAGCTACACCCCCGAGGGACGGCGCGGGGAGTGCAACGACCTCAGCCGCCAGATCCTCGAGGACGGTGGCGTCTACGACGGCGAGGCGGACACCCCCACGGTCCGGTATGCCCTCGACATCTCCCGCTTCGCCGAGCAGGCGCAGCGGGCCGTGGTGCAGTGGAAGGCGGACGACGTCACCACGGTGGTCGTCGGGTCCGATCCCATCTCCCTCGAGTTCCTCACCCAGGCCGCCGAGGACCAGGACTACCACCCCGAGTGGTTCATCCTCGGCACCGCCCAGCAGGACAGCAACGTCTTCGGCCGCACCTACAACCAGAACCAGGCCGACGGGCACATGTTCGGCATGAGCCTGATCAGCGGCACCGACGACCTGTACGGGCCCGACAGCGACCCGGCCCGCCTTTATCGCAAGCTCAACGACGGCGAGCAGATCCTGGGCGGCACGACCGGCGCCCTCTTCGACTCGGTGCACTGGTTCAACCTGCTGCAGGCGGCCGGGCCCGAGCTCACGGCCGAGAACCTGGCCCGGGGCGTGCAGAGGCTGCCCCCGCTCGGCGGCGGTGACCGGGTCCGGTATCACTTCGGCGACGGTCACACCGCGATCAAGGACGCTCGCGAGATCTACTGGGACGGCGACGCCCCGCCGGGGCTCGACGAACCCAACCCCGAGGGGGAGCTGCAGGGAGCGTTCGTGGAAACCAACGACGGCGAGCGCTTCCTGCCCGACGAGTGGCCCGCCGAGGATCCGCCGATCTACCCGGATCGCTGACCCGGCATGGTCGTCCGCGACGCGCCGGCGCCGCCCTCGCTGGCCGGCGCGCGGCTCGCCCTCCCGTCGGTGGGCACGCTCGTGCGGGTGGCGGCGGCCACCGTCGGGCTGCTGGCGGCCTGGCGGATCCTCGACGCCTGGCTGCCCCGGGGGATGCCCACCGGGATCGTCGTGCTGGGCATGGTGTTCGGCTCGCTCTACGCCCTGAACGCCATCGGGCTGGTCCTGATCTACCGGGCGAACCGGGTGATCAACTTCGCCCAGGCCGAGTTCGGCAGCGTGGCGGCGGTGCTCGCCATCGTGTTCGTGGTCCACTGGCGCTGGAACTTCTTCCTGGCCATCGCCACCGGTCTGACCATGGCCGCCGTGATGGGCGCGCTGGTCGAGAGCGC
>DASQUY010000189.1:0-9965 GCA_035641055.1 Acidimicrobiales bacterium
GGGCGGAGAGGGCGCGGCCGGTCACCTCGTCGGCGATCTCGGCGACGGTCGTGCGGCGGAAGTCCACCGCCGCACGGTAGCCACTTCCTCGGTGCGCCGATCACCCCAACAGGTCCGCGAGGCGCTCCAGGCCCGCCACCCGGCTGCCCTTCAGCAGCACGGCGTCGCCCTCCCCCAGCAGGCCCAGCGCGGCAGGGACCTCGTCGATGCTGTCCACGGCGGTGCCGCCGTAGCCGGGGACGCCCACGGCGACCACCTCGACGCCCAGCTTGCGGGCGAGCGCGCCGACGGCCCGGTGCTCCGCGTCGCTCGACGGACCGAGCTCGGCCATGAGGCCGAGCACGGCGATGCGCCGCCCGTCACCCCCGAGGCTGACAAGGGCGTCCAGGGCCGCCGCCATCGAGGCGGGATTGGCGTTGTAGGCGTCGTTGATGACAACCGCACCGGACGGCAGGCGGGCGAGGTCCATGCGCCAGCGGGACAGCGTCGCCGCACCGAGACCCTCGGCCACCCCGGCCGGCGGCACGTCGCAGGCCAGCGCCGCGGCGGCCGCCGCCAGGGCGTTGTCGACCATGTGCTCGCCACGCGCCGCCAAGCGCACCCGTTCCGCGGGGCCCCACGGTGACAGCAACCGGAACGAGGGGCGGAGCTCACCGTCGAGCGTGACCGCCTCAGCCCTCACGTCGCCGCCGGCCCCGAAGGTGAGAACCCGGGCAGAGGTGCGACCAGCCATGGCTGCCACCCGCCGGTCGCCGGCGTTGAGCACAGCGGTGCCGGTGGGTGGGAGCGCCTCGACCAGCTCGCCCTTGGCGGCGGCTACGGCGTCGAGCCCGCCGAACGCCTCGGTGTGGGCCGCCGCCACCCGGGTCACGACGCCGACGGTCGGTTGGGCGATGGCGCACAGGCGGGCCACATGTCCGGCGCCGCGCGACCCCATCTCGACCACCAGCGCATCGGCGTCGGCGGGTGCGTTCACCAGCGTGAGGGGCACGCCGAGCTCGTTGTTGAAGGAATCGGGGCTGGCGGCGGCTCGCCACCGGGTCCGCAACACGGCCGCCACCAGGTCCTTCACGCTTGTCTTGCCCACCGAGCCGGTGATGCCGATCACTCGGTCGGGCAGCCGCGTGCGGGCGTGGCGGCCGAGGGCGCCGAGCGCGTCCACCGTGTCGAGGACCTCGACGGCGGTGGCATCGACGGCGGGATCCGGGGCGCGAGACGTCAGGTAGGCCGGCGCTCCAGCCCGGACGGCGTTCCCCACGAAGTCGTGACCGTCGCGAGCCGCCACCACCGGCACGAACAGTTCGCCTCGGCCAATCCGGCGCGAGTCGATGGCCGCGCCCGACACCGTCACGTCCGGACCCGACCGAACGCCCCCGGTGGCCTTGGCGATCTCGCCCGTGCGCAGCTCCACGAGCCCGGTTTTCTACACCGCTACGCTCGCCCCCCATGACTGAACGTCCCGACCGTGTCCGTCTGGTCGTGCTGTTCGGGGGACAGTCGGCCGAGCACGAGGTGTCGTGCACGACCGCCGCCCACGTGCTGCGGGCGGTCGACCCCGACCGCTACGACGTCGTTCCCGTGGGCATCACCCGGGAGGGCACGTGGGTGCAGGCGGACGACGCCCGGGCCGCGTTGGCCCGCGGCGCCATCGCTCTACCCGCGGCGGCCCTGCCGGAGCGCCTGGAGGCCACGGGCACCGCCGTCGAGCCGCTGCGGACGGTGGCGCCCGCCGGGGACGATGAGCCGGTCGTTGTGCTGCCGCTCCTGCACGGCCCGCACGGCGAGGACGGCACGGTCCAGGGCCTGCTCGAGCTGGCGGGCGTGCCCTACGTCGGGGGTGGCGTGCTCGCCTCCGCCCTGGCGATGGACAAGGTCAAGGCCAAGGAGACCCTGTCGGTGCACGGCCTGCCGCAGGTGGCGTGGACCGCCATCCGGGACACCGAGCTGGACGGCGCCCGTCGCGTCGTGGCCGCCGCCGGCCTGCCCTATCCCCTGTTCGTGAAGCCCGCCAACCTAGGGTCGTCGGTGGGCGTGTCGAAGGTGCACGACCCGTCGGGCCTCGACGCGGCGGTGGCGCTGGCGGCCGACTACGACGAGTGGATCGTGATCGAGGAGGGCGTCGACGCCCGGGAGATCGAGGTGGCGGTTCTCGGCAACGCCGCGCCTCGGGCGTCGCTTCCGGGCGAGGTCGTGCCCAGCCACGAGTTCTACGACTACGACGACAAGTACGTCGACGGCACGTCCGAGCTGCTCGTGCCGGCGCCCCTCGCCGAGGCTCACGTCGCCGAGGTCCAGGCCCTGGCGCTCGACGCCTACCGGGCGCTGCGGTGCGAGGGCATGGCCCGGGTCGACTTCCTCTTCGAGGAGCGGGACCGCGGCTTCCTGGTCAACGAGGTCAACACGATCCCCGGGTTCACGCCGATCTCGATGTACCCGAAGCTGTGGGAGGCGTCCGGCGTCTCCTATCCCGACCTCATCGACGAGCTCGTGCGCTTGGCCGTCGAGCGGCACGAGCGACGCAGCCGCTTCTCGACGAAGCGGTAGCGATCGGCGTCGAACTTGCGGTGGTTAAGGACGCTATGACGTCCCTAACTAACCACCGCAGGTTCGCTTGTTTAGGGGACGAGCGCCGCCCGCAGCAGGGACAGCAGCCCGTCGCGGCGGCGCACCAGGGATGCCAACGTCGGTTCCTCCCCGAACGCCCGCAAGAGCTCGACCTCGGTGGCGAATCCCGTGACCATCGAGTAGGCCGCCAACAGGATGAGCCGGGGGTCGTGGCGTCGCATGCGCCCGGCGTCCATCTCCACGGCCAGGAACCCGGCCGCCCGGTCGACGAGCGGGGCGACGACACCGAGCAGGCGGGTCGATGCGGGCGGTCCGAGCCGGCTGACCTCGCGCAGGAATCCGAGCATCGAGGGGTGGCGGGCGGCGAGGCGGAACATGGCCCGCACGATGGCCTCCACACGGTCGAACCCAGTCCCGCCGGCGGCGACCGCTCGCTCCAGCCGGCCGGTGAGCTCGGCCGCCGTGCGGTCGATGGCGGCATCGAGCAGGGTCTCCTTGGACGGATACCAGTAGAGGATCGTCTGCTTACGGATCCCCAGCTCGCCCGCCAGGTCATCGAGGGACGTGGCGCCATAGCCCCGGGTACCGAAGGCGTCGAGTGCCGCGTCCAGGATGCGATCGGCGGTCGGGCGCCCGGAACGGCGGGTGCGGGGGGTCGGTATCGGTGTCCGTGTCGCCGCCGCCATCTACCAGATGGTAGACCAGAGGGGTGGCGCCCAGCATCCGCGAAGCCCTCGACGGCAAGCGCATCGCCGTCACCGGTGCGACCGGCTTCCTGGGCACCGCGCTCGTCGAGCGCCTGCTGCGGTCCGTGCCGGGATGCGAGCTCGTGCTGCTGGTCCGCCCGGGCAAGCGATCCAGCGCCGCCCAGCGGGCACGGCGGGAGGTGTTCCGCAACGACGCCTTCGACGGGCTGCGTGCCGACCTCGGGTCCGCCGGCCTCGACGCCCTGGTCGACCGCCGGGTCCAGGTCATCGCCGGCGACGTCGGCCGCGACGGCCTCGACCTCGACGACGACGGGCGCGCCGCCCTCGCCACCTGCGACCTCGCCGTGCACTCGGCCGCCACCGTGGCGTTCGACGCTCCGCTCGACGCCGCCGCCGAGGTCAACCTGCTGGGCCCCAGCCGTATGGCCCGCGCCCTCCGCGACGTGGGCGCCCCCAGTCCCCACCTCGTCTCCGTGTCGACGTGCTACGTCGCCGGCAACCGGCGCGGCGCCGCGCCGGAGGAGCTGGTGCACGACAGCCCGTTCTACGTCGACGTCGACTGGCAGGCCGAGGTCGACGGCGCCCGCCGCGCCCGCCGCGACGCCGAGGCGGCCAGCCGCACGCCCGAAGCACTCGCTCGCTTCCGCAAGCAGGCCCGCCAGGAGCTGGGCGCCGCCGGCACCCCGGCGCTGGCCGCCAAGACCGAGCAGCTCCGCCAGGCCTGGGTCAAGGACCGGATGGTCGACGTCGGCCGCTCCCGGGCGGCCTCGCTGGGCTGGCCCGACGCCTACGCGTACACCAAGGCGCTGGGCGAGCGGGCGCTGCTGCAGCAGCGGGGCGACGTGCCGGTCTCGATCGTGCGCCCGTCGATCATCGAGTCGGCGTGGGCCGAACCGCGACCGGGCTGGATCCGCGGCTTCCGCATGGCCGAGCCGATCATCATCAGCTACGCCCGCGGCCTGCTCCGGGAGTTCCCCGGCGTCCCCGAGGGCACGGTCGACGTCATCCCCGTCGACCTGGTGGTCGCCGCCGTCATCGCCGTCGCCGCCGGGGGACCACCGGCCCAGCCGGCGATCACCCAGGTGGCGACCGGGTCGACCAACCCGCTCCGCTACCGCCACCTCGTCGACCTCGTGCGCGGTTGGTTCACCGAGCACCCCCTCTTCGACGGGGAGGGGCAGCCGATCGTGGTGCCCGACTGGTCGTTTCCGGGTCGCGGCCGCGTGCAGCGCCAGCTCGTGCGGGCCAAGACGGCCATCGAGCGCGCCGAGTCGGCCCTCCAGGCCTTGCCGCTGCGCGGTCGGCAGGCGGCGTGGTCCGCCCGCCTCGAGCAGCGGCGCGAGGAGGCGGAGCGGGCGCTGAGCTACGTCGAGCTCTACGGCGCCTATGCCGAGTGCGAGGCCATCTATGGGGTGGACCGCCTCCTGAACCGCTGGGAGGGGCTCAGCCCCGACGATCAGGCCGCCTTCTGCTTCGATCCGCGGATCATCGACTGGCCCACCTATGTGCGGGACGTGCACCTGCCGTCAATCGTGCATCACGCCCGGGTGCGGACCGCACCGGGGGGCCGCACGGCCGAGGGACGCGGGCACCGGCTGCGGCGCCAGGTGCTCGCCCCCGAGCGCCACTTCGCCGCCTTCGACCTCGAGAACACGCTGATCGCGTCCAACGTCGTCGCCTCGTACTCGTGGCTGGCGACCCGGCGGCTCGCCCGAGACGACCGCCTGCGCTACGTGATCAAGGCCCTGGCCGAGGCGCCGTCACTGCTGGCGCTGGACCGGCGCGACCGCAGCGACTTCCTGCGGCACTTCTACCGCCGTTACGACCGGGCGCCGATCGACCAGGTCGAAGCGGACACGGCCGAGATGTTCAGCCACCTGCTGCTGGCCAAGTCGTTCCCAGCCGCCATCCGCCGCGTGCGCGAGCATCGGCGGCTCGGCCACCGCACGCTGCTCATCACCGGAGCCCTCGACTTCGCCATCGGGCCCCTGCGCCCGTTGTTCGACGACGTCCTGTGCGCCCGGCTCGCCACCCGCCCGGACGGCACCTACCGGGGCGAGCTGGTCGACGTGCCGCCGACCGGTGAGGCCCGGGCGTCGCTGCTGGCCGACTACGCCGCCGCCCACGGGTTCGACCTCGGCGAGGCGGTGGCCTATGCCGACTCGACGTCGGACCTGCCCATGCTGGAGGCCGTCGGATTCCCCGTCGCGGTCAACCCCGAGACCCGCCTGGCGGCCCTCGCCCGCAAGCGCGGCTGGCTGGTCGAGCAGTTCGACAAGGCCCCCGGGGCGCCCGAGCCCCTGCTGCCGATCGCCCCCCGCTGGGGGAACGGGGCCAAGCCTGTGGGGACGGCCGGGTGAGGGCGCTCGTGTTCTCCCGCAAGCCGGCTCGCTACGCCGCCGCCATGGTGGCGGGGTCGCTCCGGCCCGGGCGCGGCGCCCGCTACGGCCCGCTGTCGCTGCGCGACGTCGACCCGCCGGAACCTCCCGGCCCCAGCTGGCTGCGCCTGCGGCCGCGGCTGTCGGGGATCTGCGGCAGCGACCTGGCCACCATCGACGGCCGCGCGTCGCGCTACTTCGAGCCGATCGTCTCGTTCCCGTTCACGCCGGGCCACGAGATCGTCGGCGACCTCGACGACGGGCGGCGCGTTGCCGTCGTTCCCGTGCTCGGCTGCGAGACCCGCGGCATCGACCCCCCGTGCGGCCCGTGCGCGGCCGGGCGGCTCAACCTGTGCGAGCGCATCGCCTTCGGCCACGTCGAGCCCGGCCTCCAGAGCGGCTACTGCACCTCGACCGGCGGTGGGTGGTCGGAGGAGATGGTCGTGCACCCTTCGCAGGTCGTCCCCGTCCCGGACGAGCTCGACGACGAGGCGGCGGTGCTGGTCGAGCCCACCGCCTGCGCCGTGCACGCCGCCCGCAGGGCCGATGCCGGCCGGGTGGCCGTGATCGGCTCGGGCACCCTCGGCCTGCTCACCATCGCCGCCCTGCGGCACCTGTCGACGGCCGCGGAGATCATGGCCACCGCCAAGCACCCCGAGCAGCAGCGCTGGGCCAAGGAGCTGGGCGCGGATGTGGTGTCCACCCCGGACGAGCTGGCCCGGATCGTGCGCTCGGCCACCGGCTCGATGGTGACCGGCGACCAGCTCGCGGGGGGCGTGCCCAGCGTGGTCGACTGCATCGGCAGCGAGGCGTCGCTGACCCAGGCGCTCCAGGTGGTCGCGCCCGGCGGCACCGTCCATGCCCTCGGCATGCCGGCACGCACCACCCTCGACCTCACCGCCCTGTGGCACCGCGAGACGAGCCTGCGAGGCTGCTACGCCTACGACCGGGCCGACTTCGCCGCCGCCGTCGACCTGGTGGCGACGCTGGACCTCGGCCGGCTCGTGTCGGCGCGCTATCCCCTGGCCCGCTACGAGGACGCCATCGACCACGCCGCCACCGCCGGCCGCCGCGGCGCCGTGAAGATCGCCTTCGATCTGAGGGCCGACCACCGGAGGCCCCGTCCGTGAGCGCGCTTCCCTCGCTTCCCCCGCTTCTGCCCGCGCCTACCTGCACTATTGCGGGTGAGCGCGGGCAGAACAGCTCAGACCCGTTCCGAGGAGAGCGCTAGATGCCCCGCCCCGGTTTCGTGCTCGACGTCGATCGCTCGACGCCGCCGATGCTGTTCCACCACGGGGAGGGCTTCCGGCTCGAGCGGTTGCCGGCCGGACGCAGCCGGGTGATCTACCCCGGCGAGCCCCTCGAAGCGCTCGAGGACCCCGAGGCCGCCATCCGCTACGCCCTCGACCACCCCGAGGGCGACAGCCCACCGCTCCGGGCCCTCCTCCACCCGGGCATGAAGCTCACGATCTGCTTCGACGACGTCTCGCTGCCGCTGCCGCCCATGCGGCGGCCCGACGTGCGCCAGCGGGTCATCGAGGCCGTGCTCGACCTGGCCGCCGAGGCCGGCGTCGACGACGTCCACCTCATCGCCGCCCTGGCCCTCCATCGGCGCATGACCGAGGCCGAGCTGCGCCAAGCCGTGGGCGATCGCGTCTACGACGCCTTCGCCCCGCACGACCTCCTCTACAACCACGACGCCGAGGACCCCGACAACATGGCGCTCCTCGGCACCACCCCGCAGGGCGAGGAGGTGGAGATCAGCCGACGGGCGGCCGAGAGCGACCTGGTGATCTACGTGAACATCAACCTGGTGGCGATGGACGGCGGCCACAAGTCCACCGCCACGGGACTGGCCAGCTACCGCAGCCTCCGCCACCACCACAACGTCGCCGCGATGCTCGACAGCCGGAGCTTCATGGACCGGCACCGGTCAGAGCTCCACAGCTCGAACTGGCGCATGGGCAAGGTCATCCGCGACGCCGGGGTGAAGATCTTCCAGATCGAGACCACGCTCAACACCAACACGTTCGGCACGAGCGGCCCGCTGGCGGTGCTGCAGAAGCGGGAATGGGAGTGGACCGCCCGCGACCGGGCAGCGTTCCTCGGCATGAAGGCCGGCCTCGAGCGCCTGCCGCCCCGGGCGCGGCGCAAGATCTTCCAGAGCTGGCAGGCGCCGTACGGGGTGACCTCGGTGCAGGCCGGCGAGGTCGACGCCGTTCACGAGGTCACGACGGGCAACGTCTTCCGCCAGCAGCTCGTGCCCGTCGAGGGGCAGACCGACATCCTCACGATGGGCCTGCCCTACATCTGCCCGTACAACGTCAACTCGGTGATGAACCCGATCCTCGTCATGTGCCTGGGGCTCGGCTACTTCTTCAACATGTACCGGGGCCGGCCGCTGGTGCGGGAGGGCGGCGTCGTGATCATGGGCCACCCCACACCGTGGGAGTTCCACCCGGTCCATCACCCCAGCTACATCGACTTCTTCGAGCAGGTGCTGGCGGACACGACCGACCCGGCGGAGATCGAGGCCCGGTACGAGAAGACCTACGCCGAGGACGAGTGGTACCGGCACCTGTACCGGACCAGCTACGCCTACCACGGCGTCCACCCGTTCTACATGTGGTACTGGGGCGCGCACGGCCTCGCCCACGCCGGCAAGGTCATCGTCGTCGGCGGCGAGCGCCGCGCCGTGCGCCGGCTGGGGTTCACCCCGGCCTCCACGCTGACGGACGCGCTGGAGATGGCCGAGGACGTGGTCGGCCGCCAGCCGACGATCACCCACCTGCACAACCCGCCGCTCGTCATGGCAGACGTGAAGTAGGGCTCACGCGATGGCTGCGATCCCCGATGTGGTGAGCCGGCGACTGCCACGGCCGCCGTTCCCCTACTCGGCTCCGACCTTCCCCGGCGGCGTCGAGGTTCCCGAGCCCCCACCCCGCTCGGGACCCGACTACGACACCGACTGGGCCCGGCGCTACCCCGCCCGGCTGGCCCGCGCCGCCCTGGTCGAGACCCTGGGCCGGGGCCTGGTGACGGCGCTCGCCCGCCCGCGGGTGGCCGGGCTCGACCGCCTGGACGTCCTCGACGGGCGCGCCAACGGGGCCGGCGGACGTGACCGCGCCGCCGGCCCCGTGATCTTCGCCGCCAACCACCACAGCCACGTCGACACCCCGGTACTGCTCACCGCCATCCCCGACATGTGGCGGCACCGACTGTTCGTGGGCGGCGCGGCCGACTACTTCTTCCGCACCCGGATCACCAGCGCCCTGTCCGCCCTGTGCATCGGCGCCATCCCGATCGAGCGCACCCGCGTGAGCCGGCGGTCCGCTGACCGGGCGGCGCACCTCATCGACGCCGGCTGGTCCATGCTCATCTTCCCCGAGGGCGGCCGCAGCCCCGACGGCTGGGGCCAGCCGTTCCTCGGCGGCGCCGCCTACCTGGGGTTGCGCTGCGGCGTCCCGGTCGTGCCCGTCCACCTGCTCGGCACCGGCCGCATCCTGCGCAAGGGGTCCCGGCGGCCGAGGCCGGCGGCCGTGACCGTCACCTTCGGCACCCCGATCCTCCCGCAGGTGGGCACCAACGCTCGGCGGCTGTCGGCGGCGATCGAGCGGGCGGTCGAGGCGCTGGCCGACGAGGCCACGACCGACTGGTGGTCGGCCCGGCGCCGCGCCCACGCGGGGACATCACCCGCCCTCACCGGCCCGCGGGCCGCTGCCTGGCGCCGCGCCTGGGCCCTTGGCGACCGCGACGCCAAGCGCCGCCGGCAGCGCCGGTCGTGGCCGCAGGTGTAAAAGGGCCGAACTGTGCAGAGCCAGACCCGCTGCCGCGACGCGCAACCGCCGCACCGCCGGCCGGCGGTGTCGTGGACAGCGCTCGGCAGCATCCTGGTGTGATCAAACGAAGGAGCAGCGGGATGGATCTGGATGTAGGCACCGTCGATCGGCTGCTGACGACGACCCGGGCGGTCCGCAAGCGGTTGGACCTGACCAGGCCGGTGCCTCCCGACGTGATAACGGAATGCGTGCGCCTCGCCACCCAGGCGCCGAGCGCGGCCGATGCCCAGAATTGGCGGTGGGTGGTCATCACCGAACCGGGCTTGCGAAAGGAGATCGCCGACATCCGGCGAGCTGACGACCTGGCGTTCATCCAGGCGAAGGTGGCCGGCCTCGGACCTGGTCCGGAGCGTCGGCGCATGGAGTCCGCGCTCTACTTGCTCGAGCACCTCCACGAGGTGCCGGTCCTTGTCTTGCCGTACGTCCTCGATCTGGACCTGGACGGATTGGAGGGACAGCCGGTCCCGCCCGCCCTG
>DASQUY010000190.1:0-2041 GCA_035641055.1 Acidimicrobiales bacterium
CCGGCGCAGGAAGCGCTCCTTGTGCAGCCGCCGACGGGTGGCCTCCGGATCCGGGTCGGCCTCCGCGCGCTTGCGGGCACCCTCTCGCCGCAGCTCCGCCAGGCTGGAGCGCTTCGCCGTGCTCAACATCTCGCGCTCGGAGGACGGGTTCTTCGACGCCGTGTGCGCGATCTCCTCGGCCTGCTGGCGCGACAGCTCGCCCCACCGAACCGCTGACCGGGTCTCGGGCAACGCGGCCAGGCGCTTGGAGGTCTCCAGCGCATTGCGCGCTGCGCCGGGAGCGGTGCCCGACTTGCGGGCCAAGTATTCCGGGGTGCCCCGATCCCCCGCCCGGCGAGCCTCCCCCGAGGCGTCCACCCGCGCCGCCAGCAGCGTCTTGGCCCGCTGCCAGCCGCTCCACCGCATCGAAGGCCTGCCACATCGGCGGCGCCTCCGGCAACGGCACCGCCTCGGGTCCAGGCGCCCCACCAGCCCCCGCAGTACCTCGAGCTGCTCGTGCACCTCCCCCCAGCTGCAGGGCCGAACCCGTGACTGCCGACATGTGTACGATGATAGCCGGCTATAGACCCTCCTGCAAGCGTTCCGACCCCCACCCGCCGCGCTCTCGATGTCGGCGTCGTTCCCGCGGCTAGACCTCGCGCGAGTACTGGGCGCCAGCCGAGCACTCGGACACGGCGTCGCCCCGGGCGAACACCGTCACGGGCCCGTCCTCGCTCACCACCACCGCCACGGCGCCCGGCTGGTCGTAGGTGTAGCCGGCGGCGGAACGGTGCCGCATCCCCCGATCGTCGTCGACGGCGGTGCCCGCCTCGGGCGAGGCGCGCAGGCCCACGCCCAGGCGCCGCACGGTCCCTGAGGCGTCGACCAGCGTGGCCAGGTCCGTCTGCATGAGGGCGGCGAACAGCGCCGGGTAGTGGTACCGGGTCGTGATGCTGAGCTCCGGGGCGACCTGGGAGTGCTGCAGGTCGAGGCCGGCGTCGCCGTGGTGGCCCACCAGCACGAGGGTGGCGCCGACGCGGGCAGGGCTGAGCCAGTGGATCGCCAGCTCGAGGAGGCCCTCGAGTAGCGGCCTCGCGACCCCCGGCAGCTTGGGCTGGAGCTTGGCGTGCTGCGTGCGGGCGTTGGGCCGCGTCGACCAGCGGTAGCCCGACCACTCCACCGTGCCTGGTGGCGTGAAGGCACGGGTTACCCCCAGGACCGGCGTGCGTTGGACGATGATGCCGCCGATGTCACTCTCGATCTCGACCAGGTCCGCCTCGTACTGGACGCTCCGCCGGAAGCAGGCGAGACGTAGTGGCTGGTCCGGCTGGCGCACGAGGTAGGTGGACCGCCCGTCGGCGAACCGCCGGGCGTCGTCCAGCGCCAGCATGTCGACGTCGAGCAGGTCGACGAGCTCGGCGGACTCGATCAGCGACCGGTCGCCGGGCACCACGATGGAGCCGTAGAGCGGGGTGCGCCGCTCGAACACCGGGGGGCGCCGGGCGTACTCGAGCTCGTCGAGCACGATGCCCAGGACTCCCTCGTCGACCTCCATGACCACGCCGTCGTCGACGAGCTCGGCATGCAGCCGGCGTGCGGGTCGGCTCAGGGCGACACGGGCGTCCACCAACTCACGATACGGACGCCGGGGCGAGATCGGCGGCGACCTCGTCGGCGAGGGCCTGGCGCAGCGCGGCGACGCGCTCGGGGACGACGCGCCACCACATCCACCGGCCCCGCTTCTCGCCCACGATGAGCCCCGCCTCGGCGAGCGCTTTCGTGTGGTGGCTGACCGTGGGCTGGGACTTGCCGAGCGGCTCCTCGAGGTCGCACGAACAGCACTCGCCCGCGGTGGCGATCAGGCTGAGGAGCCGGAGGCGGACGGGATCGGCGAGCGCCGCGAAGCCGCGCGCCAGCTCCCGAGCGTCGGGCTCGGACAGGGGAGCGGCGAGGACAACGCCGCAGCACGAGGGGGTCTCGAGGTCGGGAGCCATCCGATCTCCGGGTTCTCGCGGCCTACATATTGACAGGTGTCGATACATTTGCCAGAGTCAGTGCATCG
>DASQUY010000191.1:0-14865 GCA_035641055.1 Acidimicrobiales bacterium
CAGCCGCCTACAGGCCCGCGTGAGGGCTGCGGCCGACGCCCGCCGGCGGTTCATCCAGTCGAACCTGCGGCTGGTGGTGTCGATCGCCAAGCGCTACCAGACGCCCAGCATGTCCCTGCTCGACCTCATCCAGGAGGGCAACCTCGGGCTCATGCGGGCCGTCGAGAAGTTCGATCATCGCAAGGGGTTCAAGTTCTCGACGTATGCCACCTGGTGGATCCGGCAGGCAATCGGCCGGGGCATCGCCGACAAGGGCCGCACGATCCGGCTTCCGTCCCACCTGATGGACACGCTGGCAACCCTCTCCCGTAGCTCGTCGACGCTGCTGAAGTCGCTGGGCCGGGAGCCCACGGCCGACGAGCTGGCCGCCGACACCGGCATCCCGCTCGAGAAGGTCGAGGCGGCCCTACGGGCGGCGCCCGACCTGGTGTCGCTCTCGGCGGCCGTGGGCGAGGACGGTGACCACGAGCTCGGTGACCTGCTCGCCGATCCCACCGGCGAGGCGCCGTTCGACGCCGCCGTGGCGGCCATCGAGCGCGAGGACCTACGGGCTCTCCTCGGACACCTCGACGAGCGTGAGCGGCAGATCCTCTCGTTGCGGTTCGGGCTCCTCGACGATCAACCCCTCACGCTGGACGAGGTGGGCCGACGGTTCAACCTCACGCGCGAACGCATCCGCCAGATCGAGGCGAAGGCGCTCACCAAACTGCGCCACCCCTGCTCGGCCCAGCACCGCCGACTGGTCAACACCCTGGGCCGGTGATCCTGGGCGCCGGCGGGTTCGGCACCGCGGCCGCGCCCGGCACGCCGGTGCCGCCGGGGACTCCCGGCGGCACCACGCTCAACCGTGCCAGTGCCACCAGCTCGCTGACGGCTTCGGGTTGCAGCTCCGGCAGCGACTCCGGCGGGAACCAGCCGAGCTCGGCCACCTCGACCGACCGCGGCCGGGCCGCCGCGGGGTCGACGCCTTCGGCGGGCCGCGCCCGGTAGGCGACATCCACGCGTTGCGCCGACGGGTCGACGACCACCGCCGGTTCGCCCACGAGGTCGATCGCCAGCCCGGTCTCCTCGCGCACCTCCCGTCGGGCGCAGACGGCGATGTCCTCGCGCCGATCGACCAGCCCGCCCGGCAGCCCCCAACCGTCCCGATAGACCAGCCGCACCAGCAGGATCGCCCCGTCGTCCCGCTCGACCACGCACGCCGCGCCCACCGTGAACGAGGGTGCGAACAGCCGCACGATCCACTGGCGCACGAGCAACGGCACCCGGCCCCAGAGCCGCAGCAGGAGCCTCAGGACGGGGGTCACCATCCGGTCAGGCTACGGCCGGGGCACTCAGGGCTGATCACGGCGGGCGGCCACCAGCGTGTCCAGGAGGGGCCTGGTGGCGGCGGCCACGGGTGCGCGACGCGTCCCGTGGTCGAGGCTGAGCAGGTCGCGGCCGTGGGCCTCGGCGACGATGGCCCCCGCCTCGGCGCAGACGAGCGCCCCGCCCAGGTAGTCCCACGGCCCGTGGGCGGAAGCGCTCCAGTCCACGTAGGCGTCGAGCGTCCCCTCGGCCACCGCGCACAGGTCGAGGGCGACGGCGCCCAGGGCCCGGAACTGGCGCCACCCCACAGAGCGCGACGGGAGGCCCGCGATCCCCACCAGCGCATCCCCCAGGGTGGCGCAGGTGCTCGGGTGCAGCGGTGTGCCGTCGACGGTCGCACCCCCGCCCCGCCGGGCGGTGTAGGTCCGGCCGCGGGGCAGGTCCGCGACGAGCGCCACCCGGGGGCCGTCGCGGTCGACGGCGCACAGGCTGGTGGCGAACCACGGGACGCCGTGGTGGGCATTGGTGCTGCCATCGAGCGGATCGATGACCACGACCACGTCGCGGTCGCCGCCCCGGATTCCCGACTCCTCGGACAGCACGCCGACCTCCGCGCGTCCGAGGACGGCCAGCGCCGCGGCGTCGGCGGCGAGGTCGCTGTGGTGCTGGCCGGCGTGAGAGCCGGCGGGCCCGGCCAGTCCCCAGTCGTCCAGGCCGGCGAGCGCCGCCCGCACCGACTCCGCGACCTCCTGGAGGAGCCCGAGCAATCCGTCGTCCGAGAGTGGCACGTGTCGGGTTTACCAGGCGGTGCATGGCAGGCTGTGCGTGTGGCTGCAATCGACGTCGCCGGCTTCGTGTCCGATCTCAAGGACCACGCCATCGACCACGGCTTCCACGTGCACGACGAGCGGCACTTCGTCGAGACCTACTCGCTGCGCCAAACCTGGGAGGTCGACCTCCACCCCGAGGAGGCGTGCGGCGGACCGCTCGATCTGCACTTGGCCCTCGAGGTCGACCCCCGGCAGCTCCTGAGGTTCGAGGACGCGGTCGCCGACCTGACCGACGACGACGAACCGCCCGACACCTTCCACTTCCCGGTGGTGTTCAACTGGGCGCTGCCGCCGCTCCCCCATGGCCCCGACCTCCTCATCCTGGCTACCGAGCTCGCCGGCGTGGGGGGCACCCGCCTGCCGCTCGAGGTGTCGGCGATCGACGCGTTCCCGTCTGTCACCGACGCGCCCGAGCGCAGCCTGGCGATCGTCTCGCGGATCGAGGTGTCGCTCGCACGGGTGTTCATGGGCCAGGAGCAACTCTGCGACGTGCTCGATCAGTGCCTGGCAGTGAGCCGGTACCTCCTGGAGAACGCCGAGACCTGGCTCGGCGAGGCCGGCAGCGGCCTCTAGGCGGGCGCATGGCCGGTCTTCGGCGCCGGACCCTGGCGGGCTCGCTGCTCACCCTGGTCGTGGCGGCCGCCTGTTCGTCCGGTGACGACGGGGAATCCGGAGCCGCCGGCGAGGCCGGAACGGCCGCCGAGAGCTCGATGACGGCGCCGGATACCACGGAGACGACGGCCGGGTCGGGGACCAGCACCACGCGTGAGGCCCGCGACTGGACGCCGGACTCGGTGCAGGTGGAGGAGTTCGACGTCCCAGCGGGGTCCCGGCCGCACGACGTGGCGGCGGCCGACGACGGCACGGTCTGGTACACGGCGCAGGGGTCGGGCGCGCTCGGCCGCCTCGACCCGGCGACGGGCGAGACCACGGAAACGACGCTGGGTTCCGGGTCTCGCCCCCACGGCGTCATCCTCGGACCCGACGGTGCCCCGTGGATCACCGACGGCGGACTCAACGCCATCGTCCGCGTCGACCCATCGACCTCGGAGGTGCGCACCTGGCCGCTGCCCCCGGGTGCGGCCGACACCAACCTCAACACGGCGACCTTCGACGGCGACGGCAGCCTGTGGTTCACCGGCCAGGCCGGTGTCTACGGACGGCTCGTGGCGGGTGCCGACGAGGTCGAGGTGTTCGACGCCCCGCGTGGTCCCGGTCCCTACGGGATCTCGGCCACGCCCGAGGGTGCCGTGTACTACGCCTCGTTGGCCGGCAACCACCTCGCCGCCGTCGACGCGGCGTCGGCCGAGGCGACGGTGCTGGAGCCGCCCACCGCCCGGCAGGGGACCCGGCGGGTGTGGTCCGACTCGCAGGGGCGCCTGTGGACCAGCCAGTGGAACGCGGGCCAGGTCGCCGTCTACGACCCGGCCGACGGGGAGTGGCGGGAATGGCGCCTGCCCGGTGAGGATCCGCAGGCCTACGCCGTCTACGTCGACGACGAGGACGGCGTGTGGCTGAGCGACTTCGGCGCCAACGCCATGGTCCGCTTCGACCCCGAGACCGAGGAGTTCACGTCGTACCCGCTTCCCAGCGACCCCGGCGAGGTCCGCCAGATCCACGGCCGGCCCGGCGAGATATGGGGCGCCGAGTCCGCCGCCGACAAGCTCGTCGTCCTGCGGGCGTAGGCGCCGGGTGTGGGCCCGGTGGGGATCGAACCCACGACCTACCGATTATGAGTCGGCTGCTCTGACCACTGAGCTACAGGCCCGGCGGTGTGGAGCTCCGGGGGTGGGACTCGAACCCACAACCATCTCGTTAACAGCGAGCCGCACTGCCAATTGTGCTACCCCGGACTGTGAGTCTCGCAGGATAGCAACGCATGGACCAGCCCCATGATCTCCCGGTGGAGGGCCGTGCTGGAGTACCGGACCGCGGGGCAGCCCAGCGGGTGTTTGGCTCGTCGAATGCTGGGGTCGGGCTCAGCCCGGTAGGGCGCATGGAACTGGCTCAACGGAATACCCGTGAGCTCCGACCAGAAGGCGTTGGCTGTGTCGAGGTCCAAGCCCTCGTGCAGGTACAGGCGTACCCGCAGGCGCGTCTCGTCGACGTCGAAGAAACGGCGCAGCCAAGCACAGAACACGGCGATCATCCGCGGGTCGCTGTTGGCGAACTTGACAATGCCATCGGTCTTCTCACCCTCGCCGGCGTAGAGCGCGATTCCGGCGATTAACAGATCGCGGTCGGAGAGCTCGCCGATCCGCTCGCGCCCCGCCGCGGCCAGCCGCTCGATCTGCGCCAGCTTCTCCTCCCGCTGCCGGTGGCGCCGCGTGACCCGCGCCCCCCGGTTGCGGTTAGCGCCCGCCCGGGCCGCCCGCGTCGCCTCGTCGAACGGCACGTCGCGCACCCACACACTGACGCTCGACTTGGACACGCCCAGCTCGGCCACGATCTCGTTCAGCGTCCACGCCTGTGCCCGCAGCGCACGCGCTCGCTCTTGTTCGGCCAGCTTGCCCCGGTACCCCACCCCGCCATCATCCCCGCGGGGTGTGACATTTCTGCCGCCGGCGAGTCGGGGCTACTCGGTCTCGAGGTAGTCCCGCAGCTTCTGCGAGCGGTGCGGGTGGCGCAGCTTGGCGAGCGTCTTCGACTCGATCTGGCGGATCCGCTCGCGGGTGACGCCGAAGGCCTCGCCCACCTCCTCCAGCGTGTGGGACTGCTCGTCGTGGAGCCCGAACCGCATGATCATCACGTTGCGCTCGCGCTCCGTGAGCTCGTCGAGCACCTCCTGCACGGCCTCGTGCAACAGTTGCCGGGTGGCGGCGTCGGGGGGTTCCTCGACGGCCTCGTCCTTGATGAAGTCGGCCAGGTAGGAGTCGTCCTCCTCCCCCACCGGCGCGTCGAGGGACAGCAGGTCGAGCGAGATGCGCTGGATCTCTCGCACCCGCTCGGCGGTCATGCCCACGGCCTCGGCCAGCTCGTCGATGCTCGGCTCGCGCTCGAGCTCCTGCACCATCTGGCGCTGCACCCGGTGCACCCGGTTGATCGACTCGACCATGTGGACGGGGATGCGGATGGTGCGGGCCTGGTCGGCGATCGACCGGGTGATGGCCTGGCGGATCCACCAGGTGGCATACGTCGAGAACTTGAAGCCCTTGGTGTGGTCGAACTTCTCGACCGCCCGCATGAGCCCCATGTTCCCCTCCTGGATGAGGTCGAGGAACTGCATGCCGCGGCCCATGTAGCGCTTGGCGATCGACACGACCAGCCGCAGGTTCGCCTGGATGAGGGCGCCCTTGGCCTGGTCGCCGTCATCTGCGAGCCGCTGCAGCTCGCGGGACTCGTCGGCGGGCAGGCTGCCCAGCGCCCCGACAGCGTCGAGGTCGGCCAGCCGCTCCGACGCCGCGGCCCCCGCCTCGATGCGCTTCGCCAGCTCGACCTCCTCGGCGGCGATGAGCAGGGGGACCCGGCCGATCTCGCGGAGGTACATGCGCACGGGGTCGGACGTGCTGCCGCCGCGCTCGTCGCCTCGATCGGCCGACAGGCGGTGGCGCCGACGCAGCGTCGCCGCTACCCGGCGGGCTCGCGACGGGGAGTGCGGCTCCGGGAGGACGACCACGTTGGGCGCGTCGGCATCACGGAGGACGAGGCCGACCGGCGGCAGGTCGCCGGCCTCTCCGACCGGGCCGCTGATGTCGTCCAGGTCGTCGAAGGCGTCGTCGACCTCGATGCCGGCCTCCCGGCACCGCCGGAGGATCTCCTCGACAACGTCGGGAGTGAGCTCGACGTCCCGCAGGACGCGGACGAGGTCGTGCTGCGTCAGCCGGCCCACGGTGCCGGCTCTGTCGAGCAACTCGGCGAGCTGGTGCTCGGCCGAGCCGCCCCAAACGTCAAGCCTCGGTGGCGTGTCGGTCATCCCCGTATCCAACCCGTTGCTCCAGCCAGGCTAGCAACCGATCGGCGGCATCGATTGCGGGCGAGGGGTCCCGCAGGTCGTCAATCACCCGGATGAGAAAGGCGACGTCGGCAAGCGTCCCGGCCGGGTCGTCCGACGTGGCACTGACGAGCCGCAGCGTGCCGATCTGGCGGCGCGCCACCTCGGTCAGCAGTCGCCGGACGGCGTCGAACGGGTCGGACGTCGGCTCCTCGACCACGAGCTGCGCCAGCAGGTTGGCGACGGGCGCCGGCGCCGAGGCCAGGGCGGCGGCGTGGGTGTCGGACGCCAGGAGGGCCTCGTAGGCCCCGCGGTGGACGGGATCGTCGAACAGCGTGCCGGCCAGCCACTGCGACACCTTGCCCGGGTCGTGGACAGCGTGCCGCAGCACCTCCATCGCCGGGCCCCCGCGCTCGGCGCCGTCGGGGTCGGCGCGCGCGGACCGCGGTGCGGCCGTCCTCCCGGCGGGGACGGAGGCCGCGGGCGGCCGCGCGTCCGGGGGCTCGTTGGGGACCGCCCGGCCGCCGTCCCGGCGACGCGCGTCGCTGGCCTCGGTCCGCGTCCTGCGACCCCGAGACCGCATCCGCTCCAGCTGGGGGCGCAGCCGGTCCGGCTCGATCCGGCACCGGGAGGCGACGTCCATGACGTACTGGTCGCGCACCAGGTCGGCCGGGTGCTCGGCGACGACCGCCAGGGCCCGTTCGGCCGCCCGGGCCCGACCCTCGTGGCCGGAGAGGTCGGCGGCCGCGAACACCCGCTCGAGGCGGAAGCGCAGGAACGGCGTCGCCCGCTCCACAGCCGCCACGAGGCGGACGGGATCGGACCGGAAGACGTCGGCGGGGTCCTGCCCCGGCGGGAGGTCGGCCACCGCCACCTCGAGGTCGTGCTCGCGCTCCCAGCGGTACAGGCGCTCGGCCGCGGTCTGCCCGGCGGCGTCGGCGTCGAAGGCCAGCACCAGGCGCCGAGCGGCGAACCGGTGCAGCAAGACGACGTGGTCGTCGGTCAGCGCCGTGCCGCAGGTGGCGACCGCCGAGGGCACCCCCGCCCGGTGCAGCCCGATGACGTCGGTGTACCCCTCGCACACGACCGCCGTGCCGTCGCGCACGATCGCCGCCTTGGCGCGGTCGAGCCCGTAGAGCACCTTGCTCTTGGCGTAGAGCGGAGTCTCGGCCGTGTTCTTGTACTTGCCCTGGTTCCCCGGCGTCTCCGTGCCGGGCAGCAGGCGCCCGCCGAAGCTCACGGGGCGCCCCTCGGCGTCGTGGATCGGGAACAGCACCCGGGCCCGGAAGTGGTCCTGCAGCCGCCCCCGCTTGTTGACGAAGCCGAGGCCGGTGTCGCGAGCGTCCCGCTGGTCGAGCCGCAGTGCCCGGCACAGCTCGTCCCACCCGTCGGGCGCCCAGCCGAGCCTGTAGGCGCGCACGGTGTCGCCGTCGAGCCCACGCTCGCGCAGGTACGCACGGGCCGCCCCCGCGTCGGGGCCGGAGACAAGCCGCTCGTGGTACCAGTCGACGGCTCGGGCCATGATCTCGAGGACCCGGGCCCGGCGCTTGCGACCCTCGCCCTCGCTGCGGTCGGTGTAGCGCAGGGTGATGCCGGCCGTCGTAGCCAGCTGCTCGACCGCCTCGGCGAAGCCGACGTGGTCGTGCTCCCGCACGAAGGTGATGACGTCGCCCTTGGCTTGGCAGCCGAAGCAGTAATACAAACCATCCTCGGCGTTCACCGAGAACGAGGGCGTCTTCTCGCTGTGGAACGGGCACAGCCCCTGCCAGCGCCGGCCCACCCGCTTCAGCTGGACGTGCTGGCTGACGACCCCGACGATGTCGGACGCCGCCCGGACCGCCGCCACGTCCTCGTCGAGGATGCCCATCGGACCCGAGGATAGGGCCGGCTCGGCCGGAGCCGTCGCCCCCTCCCACCGACCGCCGGGGGTCCCGAGGCAATACCGGCCGCTCGACGACTTTCGAGGAAATAACCGCCGCCAGCGGCGGCTATTGCCTCAGGAGTTCGTGATTCGACGGGCGACGGCCGCCGGGAGGCGGCCGGCCGCTGGGGGGTTCTCGGGGGGTGGACCCCCCGAGTGGGCGGCTATTGCCTCGGGTCGAGCCCGGGAACGGATCAGCGCCGCGTCGGGCGCCGGCCCCCAACCGCCGACCGAGCCGCCGCCTTGGCCTCGTCCTTGGCGGCCTTGGCCTGGTCCTTCGCCATCTGCTGAGCCGCCTTCACCTCCTCCGCCGAGCGACGGGCCTGGGCCTTCACCTCGGCCCGCACCCGACCGAGCTCGGCCCTGAGCCGGCGTAGCTCCTCGCGGTGCTGCTCGAGGTGGACGCGCCAGTCGTGATCCTGGTTCCGCGGCCCCCCACGGCCGCGCCCCTCACGCACGCGCTGCTGCGCGAAGCGCCGCATCCCGGCTCGTGCCTGCGGCTCGTCCATCAGCTCCTTGTCCTGCGCCGCCTGGGCGTCTGCCAGCCTCCGGAGCAGCCTGGCCAGCGTCCGCCGTTCCGAGGGCGTGAGCGTCGCAAAAACCGCCCGGGGCCCGAACACGAGGTCCCCAGCCTTCTCGCGTGCGGCGACGCCCTCGTCGGTCAGCGCCACCGTCTTGATCCGCCGGTCGTGGTCGGCGACGCGCCGCTCGACGAAGCCCCGCGCCTCCAGGCCATCCACGATCACGGTGACGAACGACGCGTCGCAGTTCCACTGCTCGGCCAGGTCACGCATGGGTGAGCTGCTGTCCGGCTCGAGGTCCAACAAGGCCTTGAGCATGGGTGGCGACAGGCCCAGGTCGTCGGCAGCGCCGTGGAACCGCTGTTGGGTCTCGGCCGAGAAGAACAGCTGAGCAACCGCCTCGTTGATGTCCCGGGCGATCGCCCTCTCGTCCATAGAACCCGATGGTACCGGACGGCACGGGTCCTTGGATAGGTCAACCGTTGTGACATAAGTATCATTGACTCGGGTCAATGACTTCGGCGTAAAGTGTTCGTCATGTCCTTCCCCGCCATCCGCGCCGAGGCGCTGGCCAAGAGCTTCGGCGAGGTCCGCGCCCTCAACGGTATCGACTTGGACGTTCCCGCCGGCACGGTGTACGGACTGCTCGGTCCCAACGGTGCCGGCAAGACCACCGCCGTGCGCATCCTCACCACGATCCTCTGGCCCGACGGCGGGCGCGCCGAGGTGCTGGGCCTCGACGTCACCCGGCACCCCCAGCGCGTCCGCGAGAGCATCGGCCTGGCCGGGCAGTACGCGGCGGTGGACGAGAACCTCACCGGTCGCGAGAACCTCCGGCTCGTGGGTCGGCTCACGCACCTGCCGAGCCGGCGCATCGCTGCCCGGGCGGACGAGCTGCTCGAGCGCTTCGGCCTCACCGATGCCGCCAACCGCCCTGCGCGCACCTACTCAGGCGGCATGCGGCGGCGCCTCGACCTGGCGGCGGCCCTGGTCCACCGCCCACCCGTCCTGTTCCTCGACGAGCCCACCACCGGCCTCGACGTCGCCAGCCGGAGCGACCTCTGGCAGGTCATCGAGGAGCTGGTGGACGAGGGCGCGACGCTGTTGCTCACCACCCAGTACCTGGAGGAGGCCGACCACCTGGCCGAGCGCATCGCGGTCGTCGACCGGGGCCGGATCATCGCCGAGGGCACCCCCACCCAGCTCAAGGCCGGCCTCGGCAACACGGTCGTCACCATCACCCTCGACGATCCTGCGGCCGCGCCGTCGGCCGCAGCGGTGCTCGAGCCCCACGCCCAGGTCGCGCCCCGGCTCGACGGCGCCACCGTCGAGCTCACCGTCGACGACGGTGCCCGCCGTCTGGTCGACGTGCTGCGCGCCCTCGACAGCGCCGGCCTCCAGCCCGCCGGGCTGACGGTGCGTGAGCCGAGCCTCGACGACGTGTTCCTGTCGCTGACCGGCCATCACGCCGGCGGCGATCCGTCCCCCGACGGCGCCGGGCCCTCCGGCAACGGCGCCCAGCCGGCTGTCGCCCGAGGTGCTGCATGACCACCGACACCCTGTCCCCCACGCTCTCCCCCGGCGCCCCCAGGTCGGCGGCGGCGAGCCGCAGCCCGCGCGGCTACGCCGTCGCCGACGCCCTGGCCATCACCTGGCGCAACCTGGTGACCATCGTCCGGCTGCCGCAGCTCCTGGTGTTCTCGACCATCCAGCCGTTGATGCTGGTGCTGCTGTTCCGCTACGTGTTCGGCAACTCGATCAACCTGTCCGATCCCACGATCGACTACGTCGATTACCTGATGCCCGGCGTGTTCGTGCAGGCGACCATGTTCGGCGCCCTCTCCACGGGCGTCGGGCTGGCGGAGGACCTGCAGAAGGGCCTGATCGAGCGGTTCCGCTCGCTGCCGATGGCGCGCTCGGCGGTGCTGGCGGGGCGCACCCTCGCCGATGCCGTCCGCAACAGCTTCGTGCTGGTGCTGATGACCGTGGTCGGCGTCCTCGTCGGCTTCCGGATCCACGGCGGCGTCCCCGCCTACCTGACCGCCCTGGCTCTGGTCCTGCTGTTCACCTACGCCCTGTCGTGGGTGGCCGCCACGATCGGGCTCGGCGCCTCCAACGGCGAGGCCGCGCAGGCGACGATGTTCCCGATCGTGTTCCCCCTGGTGTTCGCCTCGTCGGCGTTCGTGGACACGGCGTTCATGCCGGGGTGGCTGCGGGCCTTCGCCGACCACCAGCCGGTGTCGATCACCATCGACGCCGCCCGCAGCCTGGTGCTCGGCAACCCCGTCGGCTGGTCCGTGGTGGCCTCGATCGCCTGGTCGCTCGGGATCATCGCGGTGTTCGGCACGCTGGCCGTGCGTCGCTACCGCCGGACCACCTGAGCCCAGACTTCCAAGATCCCCGAGGGACGGTCGCGGTCGCGCGGCGGCAACCGTGACCGTCCCTCGCCGGGTCCTTCGAGTGAGCGGTCGGGCGCTGCAAGCCGATCAGGCTTGCGGGCTGCGCATCGCCTCCTCCATCTCCGCCTCGGCCCGCTGGCGGGAGTCCCGGCGCATCGACAGCCAGATCGCCACCGCCAGCACGAGGGCGATGACGCTGAGGCTGACGAACGTCTCGATGTGGTACCACTCGGCGACGATCATCTTGACGCCGACGAAGGCGAGGATGACCGCTAGGCCCTGCTGGAGATAGCCGAACCGCTCGCGCAGGTCGGCGAGCAGGAAGTACAGCGCCCGCAGGCCGAGGATGGCGAAGGCGTTCGAGCTGAACACGATGAACTGCTCGCGGCTGACGGCCAGGATGGCGGGGATCGAGTCCACCGCGAACACCACGTCGCTCGACTCGATGACGATCAGCACGGCGAAGAGCGGCGTGGCCAGCAGCTTGCCGCCGTGGCGTACGAAGAGGTGCTGACCGTGATACTCGGTCGTCGACGGGATGACGCGCCGGACCAGCCGGAGGGCCGGGTTGTGCTCGGGGTGCACCTCGTCTTCGTCGCCTCGGGCGAGCAGGCGGGCGGCAGTGACGAGCAGGAACGCCCCGAAGACGAAGAGCAGCCACTCGAAGCGCTCGAGCAGGGCGACACCCGCGATGATGAAGGCGAACCGCAGCACGAGTGCCCCGAAGACGCCCCAGAACAGCACGCGGAACTGGTAGGCGCGGGGCACCGCGAAGTAGCTGAGGATGAGCGCCCACACGAACACGTTGTCGACGCTCAGGCTCTTCTCGATCAGGTAGCCGGAGATGTACTCGCCGGCAGCCTGGCCCCCGTGCCAGGCGAACACGGCACCGGTGAAGGCGACGCCGATGGTGATCCACGCCGCCGACTCGATAGCGGCCTCCTTGAACGAGGGGGCGTGGGGTTTGCGGTGGACCACCAGCAGGTCGACGAGCAGCAGGGCCGTGACCAGCGCCAGGAATCCCACCCAGATCGCGATGGGCACATCGAAGCTGGCGAAGTTCTCGCGGGAGCCCGACGTCTCGGACGCGAGCAGGGTCAAGGGCAACCTGTTACCTCCGGCTGGCCGTGTGCGACATCGACTTCCAGCCGAAGGTCTCGCCCGCCGCGGGGGCCGTGATCACCGGGCCCAAGGGGCCGTGTTGACGATGACGCACGTCGGGGGCTACTCCCCTTCGGTCGCCCGCAGCCTACTTGTCGGTCACCGCGTATCCGAACCGGCGGCGGTGCCCACGATGGCCTGGGCGGCGGCGAGGCGGGCCACCGGCACGCGGAACGGTGAGCAGGACACGTAGTCGAGCCCGACACGTTGGAAGAACGCGACCGACTCGGGATCGCCGCCGTGCTCGCCGCACACGCCGAGCTTCAGCCTCGGCTTCGCCGACCGGCCTCGCTCGACCGCCGTGGCGACGAGGTCGCCCACGCCACCCACGTCGATCGTCTCGAACGGGTTGCGCCGGAGCAGACCCAGCTCGAGGTAGGCGGGCATCATGCGGGCCTCGACGTCGTCACGGCTGAACCCGAAGGCCATCTGCGTCAGGTCGTTGGTCCCGAAGCTGAAGAAGTCGACCACTTCGGCGATCTCGTCGGCGCGGACGGCGGCCCGCGGGGTCTCGATCATCGTCCCGATGCTGACCTCCAGGTGGCGGCGTGAGCCCTTCAACGCTTGGCGGATGGCGTCGACGACCCAGCCACGGGCCTCGGCCATCTCCTCCCGGCTGACCGTCAGCGGGATCATGATCTCAACCACCGGCTTGCCCCCGGCCTTGGCCCGCTCGAGCGCCGCCTCCATGAGCGCCCGCACCTGCATGGCGTAGAGGCCGGGCTTGAGCACGCCGAGCCGCACGCCCCGCGTGCCGAGCATGGGATTCTGCTCGCGCCACGCCTCGGCGGCCGCCAGCAGGACCTGCTCCTCGCCGGACAGGCCCCCGGCCGCCTCGCGCACCCGCAGCTCCTCGACGCTCGGGAGGAACTCGTGCAGCGGCGGGTCGAGCAGCCGCACGGTCACAGGCAGCCCGTCCATCGCCTCGAGGATCTCGACGAAGTCGGCCCGCTGCGCCACCCGCAGCTTCTCCAGGGCGGCGGCCTCGCGCTCAGGCGTGTCGGCCAGGATCATCTCCCGGACGATGGGCAGCCGCTCGTCGCCGAGGAACATGTGCTCGGTCCGGCACAGCCCGATGCCCTCGGCACCGAGGGCCCGGGCGTTGGCCGCATCGTCGCCCGTGTCGGCGTTGGCGCGCACGCTCAGCCGGGCCCGGGCCGGGTTGCGCCCCCGGCGGACGGTGTCGGCCCAGCCCAGGATCGTGTCCAGCTCGGGGGGCGGCTTCGCCGCCGACAGCTCCACCTCGCCCAGGACCACCTGGCCCGTGGTGCCGTCCAGTGAGATCGTGTCGCCCTCCAGCACCTTGACCTCGCCCACGGTGAACGACCCGTTCGTGATACGCAGCGCCTCGGCACCGACGACCGCGGGGATGCCCCATCCCCGGGCCACCACGGCGGCGTGGCTGACGAGCCCGCCCCGGGCGGTGAGGATGCCCTGCGACGCCTGCATCCCGTGGACGTCCTCCGGCGAGGTCTCGTTGCGCACGAGGACGACCTTCTCGCCCCGGGCCCCCGCCTCGGCGGCGCCGTCGGCCGTGAAGTAGGCCCGGCCCACGGCGGCGCCGGGCGAGGCGGCCAACCCCGTGGCGATCACCCGCACGTCTTCGGCGGCGAACTGCGGGTGCAGCACCTGTTCGAGGTGGTCCTCCGTCACCCGCAGCAGCGCCTCGTGGCGGGTGATCGACCAGCCGCGGCGGCGGCCCTGGCGGGTCATGTCGACGGCCATGCGCAGCGCCGCCCGGCCCGTGCGCTTGCCCACCCGGGTCTGCAGCATCCAGAGCTTGCCCTGCTCGATCGTGAACTCGGTGTCGCACATGTCGCGGTAGTGCGCCTCGAGCCGGGCGAAGATGTCGAGCAGCTCGTCCTTGATGCCCGGGAAGTGCTCGCCGAGCTGGTCGAGGTCGAGCGTGTTGCGGATGCCGGCCACCACGTCCTCGCCCTGGGCGTTGACCAGGAAGTCACCGTAAGGCCGGTCCTCGCCCGTGGCGGCGTTGCGGGTGAACCCGACGCCGGTGCCCGAGTCCTCGTCGCGGTTGCCGAAGACCATGGCCTGCACGTTGACGGCAGTGCCGAGGTCGTGCGGGATCTTCTCGCGCTCGCGGTAGGCGCGCGCCCGGGGGCTGTCCCACGAGCGGAAGACCGCCTCGATGGCCCGCTCCAGCTGGCGCTGCGGATCCTGCGGGAACGCCCGCCGCGTCTCCTCCTTGACCAGGCGCTTGTACGTGGCACACAGCCCCTTGAGCGCCTCGGCGGACAGCTCGGCGTCGCTGGCGACGCGCGCCGCCTCCTTGGCCGCCTCGAGCTCGTCGTCGAAGGAGGCACCGTCGAGCCCCAGCACGATGCGGGCATACATGGCGATGAACCGGCGGTAGGAGTCGTAGGCGAAGCGCTCGTCTCCGCCCGTCGCCGTGGCCAGTCCCTTCACGCTGCGGTCGTTGAGGCCGAGATTCAGGACCGTGTCCATCATGCCGGGCATCGAGAACTTGGCGCCCGAGCGCACGCTCACCAGCAGCGGGTCCGACGGGTCGCCCAAGCGGCGCCTCATCTGCCGCTCGAGGTTGCGGGTGTGGCGGGCCACCTCGTCGCCCAGGCCCTTGGGCCAGCCCGAGCGCATGAAGTCACGGCACGCGTCGGTGGTGATGGTGAACCCGGGCGGCACCGGCAGCCGGAGCACCGAGGTCATCTCCGCGAGGTTGGCGCCCTTGCCGCCGAGGAGACCCTTCATCTCCATCGGCGCGCGCTTGTGGCGGTGATCGAAGGCGTAGACGTACGGCACGTCGCGAGCCTACGCACGC
>DASQUY010000192.1:0-2178 GCA_035641055.1 Acidimicrobiales bacterium
ACTGGGGCTGCGTACCGACCAAGATGATGATCCGTGCGGCCAACCTGGTGGCCGAGACCCGCCGGGTCGACGGCATGGCCGGCCACGCGGAGGTGACGCCGGACTGGGAGCCGGTGGCCGCCCGCATCCGCGACGAGGCCACCGACAACTGGAACGACCAGGTCGCCGTGGACCGGTTCGAGGGCAAGGGCGGCCGGTTCGTCCGCGGCCGAGGCCGGCTCACCGGCGTGGGCACGGTCGAGGTGGATGGCGCGACGTACGAGGCGCGTCGCGGAGTCGTGCTCGCCACGGGCACGGCCCCGGTCATCCCGCCGATCGACGGGCTGGCCGGGACGCCCTACTGGACCAACCGGGACGCGGTCGAGGCCAAGACGCTGCCGGCGTCGATGCTCGTGCTCGGCGGCGGGGCGGTGGGGCTGGAGCTGGCGCAGGCGTACGCCCGGTTCGGCGTGGCCGTCACGGTGGTCGAGGCGATGGACCGGCTGCTGCCGATGGAGGAGCCCGAGGCGTCCACGCTGGTGCAGGACGCGCTGGAGGCTGACGGGATCTCCGTACGCACGGGGGTCGGGGCGTCGAGCGTGGCCTACGACGGCGAGCAGTTCACTGTCACCGCCGGGGCGGACCTGCGCGCCGAGCGGCTGCTGGTGTCGGTTGGCCGCCGATCGGATCTGACGGCACTCGGCGTGGACCGCGTGGGGCTGGATCGCACTGCGGGCGCGGTCACGGTGGACGAGTGGATGCGGGCCGGGGAGAAGCTGTGGGCCGTCGGTGACGTGACCGGTCACGGGGCGTTCACCCATATGGCGATGTACCAGGCCGGCGTCGCGGTGCGTGACATCCTCGGCCGGGGCGGGCCGGCCGCCGACTATCGCGCGGTGCCGCGGGTGACCTTCACCGACCCTGAGGTGGGCTCGGTCGGGCTTACCGAAGCAGCGGCCCGCGAGGAGGGGCTAGCCGTCGCGGTCGGCATGGCGCAGGTACCGTCCTCCGCGCGCGGCTGGATCCACAAGGCCGGGAACGCCGGCCTGATCAAACTGGTCGCCGATGATGACCGGGGCGTGCTGGTAGGGGCTACTTCGGCTGGGCCGGTGGGCGGCGAGGTGCTATCGGCACTGGCTGTGGCGGTCCACGGGGCGGTGCCCGTCGAAACGCTGAGGCACATGATCTACGCATACCCGACGTTCCACCGCGGTATCGAGGATGCGCTCCGGCAGCTCTAGGCCGGCAACGCGAGTAGTCCGCCTACCACGACCAGCAGGTCACGTCCGACGACGTCCGGCGCCGCGAAGATGCCCGGGTACTGATCTCCGGAGCGGGCGACCCAGCCGGTGACCAGGCCGGCCTCATGGGCGCCGTGGATGTCCCAGGGGTGGGCGGCGACCAGGGCCACCCGATCCGCGGGCACCCGGGTGCTGTCCGCCGCGTGCCGGTAGATCTCGGGGGCCGGCTTCCACCGGCGCACGTCGTCGACCGATAGCACCTGCTCGATGTCATCCTCGATGCCCGCACGCCGCAGCAGGCGCGTGGTGTTGGGTGCCGACCCGTTGGTCAGTGTCACCAATCGCAGGCCGGCCTGGCGGGCGTGTCGGAGGGCCGGCGGCACGTCCGGGTGCGGGTCGAGCTCGGTGAACCCGGCGAGGATTCGGTCGGCGGCGGTGTCGCCCAGCGTCCCTGCGGTGACGGAGTGCAGCGCGCTCGCCGCGATCTCGCCGAACGGTCGGTAGCTGTTGCTGGCCACCAGCGCGAATCCGTCCCGAAGCAGGCGGGCGAACCACAGCTCGAGCAGATGGCCGGGTTGGCCGGCGTCGATGAGCCGCTGACGCACCGGCTCGAGCGGGAACATTGTCTCGATGACATCGAACGCGACGACCAGCGGACGCTTCGCCATACGATGATCATCCGCCCGCCCGGCCGCCCGGTCCACCCTGATCGGACACCGTACGGCCGGGGTGCCCGGCGGGTCGGCCGCTTCGGCGCGGCCATCCCGGGCCGCCGTGCGCAGAAGGCGCAACGACGTCGATAGTCCGGGAGGTCGTCGATAGCGAGAGCGATGCCGCCCGTGGGATCGGCGTCCATGGGGCAATTGACCTCCCACGGACCCATCGATGACGGCGGCCCAGCAGCCGACCGGCGCCGAGAGTCAGACCAGGCGATCGCGAACGGCGACTAGCCCAGCGC
>DASQUY010000193.1:0-5707 GCA_035641055.1 Acidimicrobiales bacterium
TCCAGTTCGGAGCGTGGTTCGCGCACCACGCGACCATGTCGACGATGATCCGCTTCGATGGATCGGGCGGGAAGATGTACGTGCCTCGTGAGAGGTACTCCTTGACGATGTCGTTCTGGGTGGTGCCCCCGAGCTGCTGCGACGCCACCCCCTGCCGCTCGGCGTTGGCCACGTAGAGGCCGAGCAGCCAGGCGGCGGTGGCGTTGATCGTCATCGACGTGTTCATCTCGCCGGGCGGGATGCCGTCGAGCAGCTCGCCCATGTGCCCGACGTGCGCCACCGGCACGCCCACCTTGCCCACCTCGCCCCGGGCCAGCGGGTGGTCGGGGTCGTAGCCCGTCTGGGTCGGCAGGTCGAAGGCGATCGACAGCCCCGTCTGCCCCTTCGCCAGGTTGGTGCGGTACAGCTCGTTGCTGGCCTGGGCCGTGGAGTGGCCCGAGTAGGTCCGCATCATCCAGGGCGAATCCGGCTCGGGCAGGCGTGCCCGGCCCGAGCGGCCGTGGGAGCGGGAGGCTCGGTGATCGCTCATGACCCCATGGTGGCAAAGGCGGGGGGCAGCGGGCACTCCAACGCCCGGCGCACCCGCTCGAGGTACTCGGCCCGAGGTACCTCCACGGCGCCGAGGCGCGCCAGGTGGGGTGTCATCCACTGGACGTCGAGCAGGCGGCGGCGGGTGCCGCCCGCCCCCCGGAGCAGGTCGACCAGGGCCACGAGGGCGACCTTGGAGGCGTCCGGGCGGCGATGGAACATCGACTCCCCCGCGAACAACCCGCCGATGGTCACGCCGTAGAGGCCGCCGGCCAGCTCCCCGTCGTCGCAACCCCACGCCTCCACCGAATGCACCCAGCCCAGCTCGTGCAGCCGCTCGTAGGCGGCCCGCACCTCGGGTGTGATCCAGCCGTGGGGCCGGGCCGGATCGGCGCAGGCCTCGATGACCTCGCCGAACGCCGTGTCCACCCTGATCTCGAAGCGCCGCACGCTGCGCCGCAGCGACCGGCCCACGTGCAGGGCGTCGAGCGGGATGACGGCCCGGGGGTCGGGCGACCACCAGCCGAGGGTGCCCCGGCGCCCGACGGGCATGGGGAACAGACCCCGTCGGTAGGCGGCGAGGAGGGTGCCCGGCTCGAGGTCGGCGCCCACGCCGACGAGCCCGTCGCTGTCCGCCTCGTCGACCGGCGGGAACGCCCAGGGTGTCGGCGGCGGCTCGACCGGCGTCAGCACCGTACAGACGCTAGAAGACCCGAACTTGCGGTGGTTGGAGGGGCTATGACCCCCGTAACCACCGCAGGTTCGCCGGGCTAGTGCTGCACTAGTACTCGTAGAAGCCGCGGCCCGACTTCCGGCCCACGTGCCCGGCCGCCAGCATGCGTCGCAGCATCGGAACGGGGGCGTAGTTGGGGTCGCGGAACTCCTCGTAGAGGGCGTCGAGGATCGACACCGACGTGTCGAGCCCCACAAGGTCGAGCAGCGCCAACGGGCCCATGGGGAAGTTGCAGCCGCCACGCATGGCGGTGTCGATGTCGTCGCGGCTGGCCGTGCGGTTCTCCAGCATCCGGACGGCGTTATTGAGGTAGGGGAACAGCAGGGCGTTGACGATGAACCCGGCCCGGTCCTCCACGACGACCGGCGACTTGCCGCACGCCTCGGCGAACGCCGTGGTCGCGGCGATGGTCTCGTCGCTCGAGACCAGCGTGCGGACGATCTCCACCAGGTCCATGGCCGGCGCCGGGTTGAAGAAGTGGACGCCGCACACCCGGTCGGGGCGCTTGGTCTCGACGGCGAGCTCGACGACCGGCAGCGTCGAGGTGTTGGTGGCAAGGATCGCACCGTCCTCGACGAGCCGATCGAGCTCGACGAAGAGCTGCTTCTTGGCATCCAGGTCCTCGACGATCGACTCGAGGACCAGGTCGCAGTCTTCGAGCGCCTCGAGGTCGGCGCACGCCTCGACCCGCCCGCGCACGGCCCCCGCCTCCGCCTCCTCGAGCCTGCCCCGCTCGACCTGCCTGGCGAGGGACTTCTCCAGGGCGGCGAGCATGGCGTCGGCCGTCTCCTGCTTGCGGGAACGGACGACGACGGCGATGCCCGCCCGGGCGGCGACCTCCGCGACGCCCGACCCCATGATCCCCGACCCCACGATGCCCAGCTTCTCGATGGTCATCGGCCGGATGCTACCCAACGGTAATCGGCGGCGCCCAGGCGACGGGCCGGCTAGAGGATGTGCCGGTCGATGGTGGCACCCGTCTCCCCCAAGCCCTTCACGCTGACGCGGTCGTAGGCCAGCAGCTCGCGGGTGTCGGGGTCGAAGTACAGGACCGACGCCAGCAGGGGCTCCGGCTCGTCACCCTGCAGGCCCCGCAGCCCGGCGCCCCCGGTCGAGCCCTCGACCAGCAGCAACGTGTCCTCGGGCGGGTCGTCTTCGGGGGTGGAGACGGGTGGGATCAGCTCCTCGCTGGGCTCGTGTGTGTGGCCGGCCAGCACGAGCGGCACCTCGCCCCCGAGGTCCCCGGCGATCCGGGCGTCGTGGACCAGGGCCACGTCGATCGCCGGCGGCTGGTCCGCCCCCAGCTCGTCGGCCACCTCGGGGGCGAACTCCTCGGCCACCTCCACATCCGATGCCTGACCCGGCTGGTCCGGCTCGGGCGTGTAGCGGGGGTCGCCGATGCCCCAGAAGCGCAGCCCCGCCACCTCGGCAGCGTCGCCGTCGAGCACGACGGCGTTGGGCTGGTCGGCCACGGCCCGCTGGGTGCTGCGCGAGTCGTGGTTGCCCCGCACGTAGACGTAGGGGACCTCGAGGTCGGCGATCTGGCCGAGGAACCGGTTCTCCGGTTCGGTGCCCCAGTCGACGATGTCACCGGTGTCGGCGATGGCGTCGAGCGAGAACTGATCGGTCAGCTGCTCCATGAGGTCGAACGCCTGGGGGCTGAGGTGGAGGTCGCTCACGTGCAGCACCCGGATCGTGTCGTCCGCGGGCCGGAAGACGGGCAGGTCCTCGGCCGCCAGGTAGAGCGTGACGACGTTGCCGACGAGGTCGCTGAGCTGCGCCCGGTACTCGCCGAAGCGGGCGATGATGTCCTCCACGTTGCCGACCACCGTGGGCGCCTGGGTGAGGAGACCCGAGTAGCGGGGCTCGGCGACGGCTTCGGCATTGAACGTCACAGCCGTGCCCGCTCCGGCCCCCACGACGAGCACGCCGGCCGTCGCCAGCCCGGCGGCGGCCGAGCGCCACCGGAGCCGGGCGGCGAGCGCGCCGGCGATGCCTCCGGCCACCGCCACCAGCACACACCGCACGACCAGGCCCAGCAGGGCGTCCCGGACCTCGTCGGCGACGTCGTCGCCGAGCTCGTCGATCACCTGGGGGTTACGGGCGATGCGCTCGGCCTCGGCCAGCCCGAGCTCCTCCACCCGGAGCTCGAGGCCGAGCGGCCAGTCGTGGGTGTCGAGCTCGATGGTCCCCAGGGGCGCCAGGTGCACCCGCGTGTGGCCGAACAGCGACGGGCGGGCCGCCACGGTGGTGTCGAAGGGCCCCACCTGGGCGGGGACGCGACCGGCGATCAACACGGCGCCCACCGCTCCTACCAGGGCGAACAGCAGGACCCGGGCCCCTGGGGCCCAGCGCCGCAGGCGGGCCGTCCAGCGCCGCTCCGGCGTCTTTGCAGACTTTCGGGGCAACAGGCCCGAAAGATCTTCAAAGAGCGTGTTGAGGCCCCGTGCGCTCCCGGTCACGGCGTCGGGGGTGCGGGCTTGTGCACTGCGGCGCAGTCTGCCAGCGTTCCCGCATCGTGCACATGATCGCCTCTCGACGACTCGCCGCACTGGTGGTCGCCGGCGCCCTGGCGATCTCGGCCTGCGGGGACGACGGCGACGACACGGCGGCCGCGGGGTCGGCCGGGAACGGGCCGGCCGCGGTACCCAACCCGTGCGAGCTGCTGAACCCGGACGAGCTCGCCTTCGTCCTCGGGCGCAGGCCCGGGCGGGCGACGCCGTCCGCCTACGACCCGGAGCAACGCCGGATCTGCACGTACGGGTCGGGTGTGATCGTGGCCCTCGAGATCGCCGAGAACTACGACACCGCCATCGAGGTCGCCCGCGACGAGAGCGGCGAGGACTCCGTCAGCGAGGTCTCCGGCGTCGGTGAGGGCGCCGTGTGGCAGGAGGTGGGGGACGGCTCGGGGTGGTTCATGGCGCTCGGCGACGAGTACTTCGTGGGTGTGCTGATGCCAGGGGGCCACCAGGGCCGGGGCCAAGCGATCGCCGCCCTGGCGCTCATCGCACTGGCGGAGCGGTAGCCCCCAGGGCGTCGAGCCCCCGCCGGATGTGTGGGTGGTCGCGGCTACCGCCGCGCACGCAGGTGACGATGCGCCGCGCCGGCGGCTGTTGGCCGCTGATCGGGACACGGGCGACCGGGTCGTCGGGCGGGATGGTGGCGAGCCGCGGAACGAGCGCCACCCCTAGGCCGTGGCCCACGAGGGCGGACACGGCAACCCACTCCTTGGCGTGGTGGGCGATCGCCGGGGTGAACCCGGCCGAAGCGCAGGCCACCAGGGTGAGGTCGTACCAGTCGCAGGATCCGGGGGGCGGAACGATCCAGGGCTCGTGGGCCGCGTCGGCCAGGGCAACGGTGTCCCGGCCAGCGAGGGCGTGGGTAGCGGGAACGAGCAGGTGCTGGAGCTCGTCGTCGAGCAGCAGCTCTTGGTCGAAGCGCGGATCGCTCGGCGGTGGCGAGCTCGGCGTCGGTGCGACCACGGCGATGTCGGCCTCGTCGGCGAGCAGCAGATCGAAACCCTCGTCGGTCTCCACCTCGCTGACGCGCACCGACAGCTCCGGGCATGTCGTCTGCAGACGGGCCGCCGCCGGGGCGACGAGGCGGGCCACGGCCGTGGGGAATCCGCAGATGCGCAGCGTGCCGGCGGTCGTGTCGCCGCGCCTCGCGAGGTCGGCGCGGGCTTCCTCCCAGCGGGCGAAGAGGGCGTCGGCATGGTCCACGAGGCGCACGGCAGCATCGGTCAGCCGAACGTTGCGGCCGTGGGGCTCGAGCAGGGCGACGCCGAGGTCGGCCGAGAGCTGGCGGAGCTGCTGGGAGGCCGCCGAGGGCGTGAGATGGAGGGCCTCGGCGGCAGCCGTCACCGTCCCGCACCGTTGGACGGCACGCAGCGTCTGCAGCCGTCGGTCGATCATGAAGGAAATCTACATGAATGGCTGATCCAATATGAACTGGACGTCCACGATACTTCCCGAGAGACTCGGCCCATGGTCGCCTGGCCGGTTCGCTCCTCCCACCTGGCTGGCGTGCTCATGGTCGCCACCGGGACGCTGTGCCTCGTGCCGGACGCCACGCTCATCCGCCTGGCCGACGCCGGCGACTGGCAGGTCGTGTTCTGGCGCAGCCTGTTCATCAGCCTTTCGCTCGTCGGCGTGGTGGCGACGCGCCACGGGACAGGGACCGGCGCCGCCTACCGGGCGATCGGGGTGCCCGGCGTGCTGGTGGCAGGGTCCTGGGCGGCAGGCCTGATCCTGTTCGTGTACGCGATCACCCACACCGCGGTGGCCAACGCGCTCGTGATCCTCGCCACCGCCCCGTTCCTCGCTGCGCTGTTCACGCGCCTGCTCATCGGCGAGCCGATCCGAGCCCGAACGTGGTTGGCGATGGCGGCAGTCGCCGGCGGAGTGACGCTCACGTTCGCCTCGGCGCTCCGGCTCGGCGGGCTGG
>DASQUY010000194.1:0-4689 GCA_035641055.1 Acidimicrobiales bacterium
GCGGGCGCGGCGGGCCGCCGCGCGGGCCCCCACCGGGGCGGCCCCCGGGACCGCCCATGGGGCCGGGGCGGGCGGGGGGCGAGCCACCGCTGAAGGGACGGCCGGGAGCGCTCGGCGCGGCGCGGCCGCGGGACGGCGCCCCGGGACGGCCGCGGCCCGGAGCGGGGCCACGGCCACCCTGGCCGGGCGGCGGTGGGATCGCCTTGCCCGACGATGACACGGGTGGCCCGGGCGGGGGCGGGATGGGCCGTTCGGATGGGGACTCCGGCGCCCGGCGACCCGGGCCGCCCGGCGCGGAGCGACCGGTCGGGGCGCCGGGGCGGGGCGCACCCGGTGTGGGGGGCGTGGGACGGCCGGCGGCGGGCGGTGCCGCGGGACGCGGCTGACGGGACGAGGGGGCCGCAGGAGCGCCGTTGGCGGCGGCCGGCCGAGGAGCGGCCGGCGGGGCGTCCGCGTCGGGGCGGCGCACGGGTCGCTCGCTGCCGGACGACGTGACCAGCCGGCTCGGCGGGGCAGGGGGTGTGGCGCGGGATGGCGCAGGACGGGTCGGCGCCGGGGGCGCCGGAGGTGGGGCCCCGCGGCGGGCGGGCCGTTCGGGTGCGGGCGGGGCCGGCGGGGCGGGAGCGGGGCGGGGCTGACCGGGGGCATCTGCCTCGGCGGCTCCGCCGTCCTCGCGGTCCTCGGCCTCGGCGGCCGTGACGGCGTCGGCGGGCTCGGGCACCTCGGGCTCGGCCGCCGGCGCGGCCGGTGCCTTGGCGGCGCGCTCCGCGGGTTCCTTGGCCGGCGCCTTCTTCGCGGCGGCCTTCTTGGCCGTTGCCTTCTTGGGCGCCGCCTTCTTGGGCGCCGCCGGCTTGCCGCCGTCGTCGGCGTCGCTCTTGGCACGCTTGCGGCCGGGGGCTTCGGGCTGCTTGTCACGCACCAAGCCCTCGCGCTGGGCCCGTCGGCGGACGCGGTCGGCCTGCGCCTCCTCGATGCCCGAGGAGTGCGTCTTGACCCCGATGCCCAAGGTGAGGCAGAGGTCGAGGCATTCCTTGTTGGTGAGCCCGAGCTCCTTGGCGAGCTCGTGCACTCGGATCTTTGCTGCCAAGTTCTCTCTAACCAGCCCTTTCTCTCCTGCCCGGGCGCGACCCGCGCAGGGAATGGCGTGAATTGCGGCTCTCTATCCTCGCGCAGACCGTGCTAGCGGCACGAACAGCGGAACGCACGAGAGAAGGCGCCCCGCCGCTCGGCAAGCTCCCGGCAGGCCACGAGCGTGTCCTTGCAGAGCCAGGCTCCGCGACCCGGCAGTGTACGGCCTTCGACGATCGATCCCTCCGGGCTGCGCACGAACCGCACCAGGTCGGCCTGCGGCCGGCGCGTCCGGCACCCGACACACGTGCGGATCGGAACTCGGGGTTCGCGGCTCATGCGCTCGTGACATGAGGCAATGACTAACCGTCCCGAGAGCCCGAGGCCATAACGAACGGAAACCGTTCGCTATCGCCTCGACTGCGCGTCGACGTTCGTTATTGCCTCGGGCTACGCCTCCTCGGTCGCCGGCTCCTCGGTTGGGGCCTCCGCCTCGGCGGTCTCGGCCGCAGGCTCCTCCCCCGCTGGCTCCGGCTCGTCCGCCAGCGGCTCGTCGGCCACCGGCTCGTCGGCCACGGACTCAGCTTCCGCGCCCTCGGGGGTAGTGCCCTCGGCCTCCACACCCTCGGGCGCAGCACCCTCGGGCTCACCGGCGGGCTCGGTCTCCTCGCCGCCTTCCTCGCCCGCCGTGGCCTCGGTCAGGCCGGCCTGCCACTGCTCGGCCGACACGGCCGGGCCACCCTCAGCGGGCTGCCACACCTGCTCGCCGGTCTCGGGATCGACGACCCACTCGCCCTCGGCCCACTCCTGCTGGGCGTAGGCCTCCTCCTCGGCGAGCTGGGTCTCGCTCTTGATGTCGACGCGCCAGCCGGTGAGGCGGGCGGCCAGGCGGGCGTTCTGGCCCTCCTTCCCGATGGCCAGGGACAGCTGGTAGTCGGGCACGATCACCTCGGCCACCCCCGAGGCCTCGTCGATGCGCACCTCCTTCACCTTGGCCGGCGACAGCGCCTTGGCCACGAACTCGTACGGGTCGTCGGAGAACGGCACGATGTCGATCTTCTCGCCGCGCAGCTCGTTGACCACCTGGCGAACGCGGGCCCCGCGGGCGCCGACACAGGCACCGACCGGGTCGACGTTGGGATCGTTGGACCAGACGGCGATCTTCGTGCGGTGCCCTGGCTCGCGGGCGCAGGCCCGGATCTCGACGATGCCGTCGGCGATCTCGGGCACCTCCAGCTTGAACAGCTCGAGGATCAGGCCCGGGTGCGTGCGCGACACGACGATCTGGGGTCCCTTGGAGGTACGGCGCACCTCGACGATGTAGGCCTTGAGCCGGCTGTTGGGCTCGGGGCGCTCGTGCGGCACCTGCTCGGCCTGGGGCAGCAGCGCCTCGACCGGACCGAGGCTGAGCAGCGTGTAGCGGCTGTCGCCCTGCTGCACCGTGCCCGTGACGATGTCGCCCTCCCGGCCGGCGTACTCCTCGTAGCGCAGCTCGCGCTCGGCCTCGCGGATGCGCTGGGTCATCACCTGCCGGGCGGTCTGGGCGGCGATGCGCCCGAAGTCGTGCGGCGTGACGTCGAGCTCGGGCCCGTAGGGCTCGCCGTCCGCGTCGATCTCCTGGGCGTAGACGCGGATGTCGAAGTTGGTGGGGTCGATCGTGACCCAGGCATACTCGTGGGCGCCCGGCATCCGCTTGTAGGCCGACTCCAGCGCGTCGGCCAGCGCGGCCATCAGCGTGTCGACCGAGATGCCCTTCTCGGCAGCCAGCGCCTGCAGCGCCTCCATCATGTCGCTCATGACCTGCGTTCCCTCTTCTTTTCGCTCTTGCGCTTGGCATGGGAGGGCGGCGCAGCCGGTCCCCACTCGAAGACCGTGCGCGCCCGCTCGATCTCGCCGTAGGCGACGCGCCGCAGGGAACCGGCGCTGTCGTCGTCAGCGACTCCCGTCCGGATGGTGATGCCCGTGGCATCGGCGTCGACGAGCTGGCCCTGGACCCGTCGCTCCTCGCCGACCCCGGGGACCGTGCGCACCTTCACCTTCTCCCCGAGCGCCCCCTCGAAGTGCTCGGGCCGGCGCAGCGCGCGCTCGAGGCCGGGGCTGGTGACCTCCAGCGTGTAGCGACCGGCGATGGGATCGGCCGCGTCGAGGGCCCGCGACACCGCCCGCGTGGCTTCGGCGAGGGTGTCCAGGTCCAGTGCCTCGCCCGACCCGGGCCGGGTATCGACGACGACACGCAGCACCGGCCCCTGCATCTCGACGTCGTAGAGGTCGAGGCGGCGGTCGTCGAGGAGCGGCAGCACGACGTCCCGCACCCGATCGGCGACACTCATGGCGGCTACACCTCCTCTGTCATACGAAAGGCGTGGGCCCAGGCCCACGCCTTTGCTCGATACCTCGAACTGGGCGATCCGTCGGAACGGACCTCGCAGTATAGCCGGACCCTGCCCGAGAGCGGAGAGCGCGCCGCAAACGCTTACCGCGCGTCCCACCAGTTCGGATGAGGGGGTCAGTACGCGCGCGCCACGAAGGCGACCAGGTCGTCCTCGTCGTCGGAGGCGGGCAGCGAGCCGTCGCGGCGCTGCAGGCACCGGACGGTGACGCCGTCGGCCGCCAGGCGGGCCTCGCCCTCGCCCCGCACCACCCGCCACGGCAGCCGCGCCCATCCCACCTTGCACGCCTCGGCCGCCTCGTCGAGACCCGAGACCTCGGCGATGGCGCCGTCGCGGCGGCTCGTCGCCGCCGCCAGCATGTCGGCTTGGATGTCGGCGACCAGCGCCTCGACCCGATCCCGCAGGGCGCCGAGCGGCACCTGCTCCCGGGCAGCCGTATCGCGCCGCACCACCGTGGCGGCCTCGGCCGCCACGTCGCGCGGCCCGACCTCGACCCGCACGGGCACGCCCTTGAGTGCCCAGTCGGTTGCCCGACGGCCGAAGCTCTGCCCCACCCGGTCGTCCAGGCGCACGCGGAACCCCGCCGCCGCCAGCTCGTCGGCCAGCGCCGCAGCCCGCTCCCCCACGATTCCCGCTCCCACGGCCGCTCGAGCCGGGCCACCCTCGCCCTTCACCACCAGTATCACCGCCTGGATCGGCGCCAGCGCCGGCGGCACGACCAGGCCGTCGTCGTCGCCGTGCGCCATGATGAGCCCGCCCACCATCCGGGTCGTGGATCCCCACGAGGTCGTCCAGCAGTGCTGCAGGCCGCCCTCGGCGTCGGAGTAGGTGATGTCGAAAGCCTTGGCGAAGTTCTGCCCCAGCTCGTGGCTGGTACCCATCTGGAGCGCCTTGCCGTCGCGCATCATGGCCTCGCAGGTCAGCGTGTTGATGGCGCCGGGGAACCGCTCGCTCGCCGTCTTCGGACCGACCAGCACGGGCATGGCCAGCACGTTGACCATGAAGTCCTCGTACACGTCGTAGAGGATCCGGACCGCGTAGGCCCGGGCGTCCTCCCGGTCGGCGTGGGCGGTATGGCCCTCCTGCCACAGGAACTCCGTCGTGCGCAGGAAGAGGCGGGTGCGCATCTCCCAGCGCACCACGTTGTTCCAGCTGTTCAGCAGGAGGGGCAGGTCGCGGTAACTCTGGACCCACTTCGCCATGTACTCACCGACGATCGTCTCGCTGGTGG
>DASQUY010000195.1:0-5333 GCA_035641055.1 Acidimicrobiales bacterium
GTTATTTCCTCGAGAATCGTAGAGCAGCCCCCGACGGCCGCCGGGAGGCGGCCGGCCGCTGGGGGGTACTCGGGGGGTGGACCCCCCGAGTGGGCGGTTATTGCGTCGGCTCACGGAGTCGCTCCCACCGTCGGAGGTTGCGACAGGTAGGCCTTCCCCAGGACCGGCACGGTGACCTCGCCGTCGCCGCCGCAGTACGCCACGAACTCGTCGCGGAAGCGCATGACCGCCGAGGCGATGGGCGACACGGCCGACGGCCCCAGCACGCAGATGGTCGTCTGCTTGGGCGGCCACGTGATCTGCGGGCTGATGTTGTCGCAGATGTCCAGGAGCTTGTCGATGTCGCTGGGCCGGCCGTGGCCGTCGAGCATGCGCCGCAGGATGCGCTCGAGCCAGGTCGCCCCCTCGCGGCACGGCGTGCACTTGCCGCACGACTCGCGGGCGAAGAACCGCACCACCCGCCACGCCGCCTTGACGACGTCGGTGGTCTCGTCCATGGCCACGATGGCCCCCGAGCCGAGCATCGACCCGGCGTCGCCGACGGCGCCGGCCTCGACCGGCAGGTCGAGGTGCTCCTCGAACAGCCAGGGCGCCGAGGCACCACCCGGGATGAACGCCTTGAGCTCGTTGCCGTGGCGGATGCCGTCGCCGTACCGCTCGCCGTACAGCAGCTCACGGAAGGTCGTGGTGCCGAACTCGACCTCGTACACGCCCGGGCGGTTCACGTGCCCGGACACCGCGAAGAGCCGCGTGCCGAGGCTGCGCTCCGCCCCGAGGTCGGCGAAGGCGGCACCGCCGTTGCTGACGATCCACGGCAGGTTGGCCAGCGTCTCGACGTTGTTGACGATCGTGGGCTGCATGTAGAGGCCCTTGGCCGCCGGGAAGTAGGGGGGCTTGAGCCGGGGCATGCCGCGGTTCCCCTCGAGCGACTCGATGAGCGCGGTCTCCTCGCCGACGATGTAGGCGCCGGCCCCCCAGTGGAGGACGACGTCGACCGAGAAGTCGCTGCCAAGGATGTTGCGGCCGATGTAGCCGGCGGCGTAGGCGTCGTTGAGGGCCTGGGCGATCCGCTCCTGGGCCAACGCCATCTCGCCCCGCACGTACAGGAACGCCTGGGTGATGCCGACGGCGTAGCAGCAGATCAGCGACCCCTCGATGAGCAGGTGGGGGTCGCGCTCCATGATGACCCGGTCCTTGTAGGTGCCGGGCTCGGACTCGTCGCCGTTGACCACCAGGTAGCGGGGGAACACGCCCGGCGGGCAGAAGCCCCACTTCACGCCGGCGGGGAAGCCGGCGCCGCCCCGACCCAGCAGGCTGGCCGCCTTGACCTCCTCGGTGATCTCGTCCGGCGTCATCGACGTGACCGCCCGCCGCAGCGCCTCGTAGCCGCCCGTGTCGACGTAGCGCTCGAGCGTGTGTCCGTCGGCCAGGTCCCAGCGCGAGCTCACGATGCGGGGGATGTCCTTGTCGTTCCCGCTCGCGCTCATAGAACCGGCCCTCCCCAGGCGAACTGCCCGCGCTCACCCGCCATAGTGAGGGTGAGCGCGGGCAGAATCGTGGGGGCGCTCACGGGGCCGCCCCCTCATCGCTCGTGCCGTTGTGGGACAGCCATGCCGGCTCGACGTTCTCCTCCGGCATCGCGTTGCCCGCCCGGTCCTCCGGGAGCCGCTGGCGCACCCGGCTGAGGGTGCCGTGGCGCGGCACCTCGTGCGCCAGCTTGCCGGCGCGCAGGTCGTCGAGCAGGTCGTCGACGTCGCCCAGGTCCACCCGGTGGAAGTAGCGGTAGTTGACCTGCATGCAGGGCGCCTCGGTGCAGGCGGCGATGCACTCGACGTCTTCCAGCGTGAACTTGCCATCCGGGGTCGTGCTGCCGGCCCGGACGCCCAGCCGATTCTCCAGGTGGGCGAGCAGCTCCTCCCCACCGAGCAGGAGGCAGGAGATGTTGGTGCACACGTTGATCACGTAGTCGCCCACCGGCTCGCGCTTGAGCATCTCGTAGAACGACGCCGTCCCCAGCACCTCGGCCGGCGTCGCGCCGATCAGCTCGGCGATGTGCTCCATAGCGTCCTCGGTGACGTACCCGTCCTGCTCCTGGGCGAGGTGCAGCAGCGGGATCATCGCCGAGCGGGGCCGCGGGTAACGGCCGATGATCTCGTCGGCGAGGGCCGCGTTCTCGGAAGTGAACCGGGGCACTACCGATCCACCTCGCCCATGATGGCGTCGACGGAGGAGATGACGGCCACGGCGTCGGCGATGAAGCCGCCGCGCAGCATGTGGGGCAGGGTCTGCATGTGGACGAACGAGGGCCCGCGGATGCGCATGCGGTAGGGCACGCCGCTGCCGTCGGACACGATGTAGCAGCCCAGCTCGCCCCGGGGGCTCTCGACCGCCCGGTAGACCTCGCCCTCGGGCACCTTGAAGCCCTCGGTGAAGATCTTGAAGTGGTGGATCAGCGCCTCCATGGACTCGTCGATGCGGGCGCGCGGCGGGGGCGTGACCTTGCGGTCCTGGATGCGGTAGTCGCCGGGCGGCATGCGGTCGAGGATCTGGCGGATGATCCCCATCGACTCGCGCACCTCGTTGAGCCGGATGGCGTAGCGGTCGAAGCAGTCGCCGTAGCTGCCCACGACCGCGGCGAACTCCAGCTCGTCGTAGAACAGATAGGGCATGTCCTTGCGCAGGTCCCACGGCAGCCCGGTCGAGCGGAGGATGGGCCCGGTGGCGCCCAGGGCAAGGGCCTCCTCGGCGGTGATCACGCCCACGCCCTGCAGGCGCTCGCGGTAGATGGGCTGGCCGGTCAGCAGCTCGTCGTACTCGTCGAGCCGGGGCTCGCACAGGTCCAGCACCCGCAGGACGCCGTCCCGCCAGCCGTCGGGCAGATCCGCAGCCACGCCGCCCGGGCGGATGAAGTTGTGGTTCATCCGCAGCCCGGTGATCATCTCCAGCAGCCGCAGCGTCTCCTCCCGCTCGCGCCAGCCGAACAGCATCATCGACACCGCGGCCAGGTCCATGCCGTTGGTGGCGAGGAACAGGAAGTGCGACGACATGCGGTTGAGCTCGCACAGCAGCATGCGGATCCACTGCGCCCGGGGCGGGATGTCCCCGTCGATGCCGAGCAGCGTCTCGGTGGCGAGTGAGAACACCAGCTCGTTGAACAGCGGCGAGGCGTAGTCCATGCGGGTCACGTTGGTGGGACCCTGCAGGTAGGTGAGCGTCTCGCCCGTCTTCTCCATCCCGGTGTGGAGGTACCCGATGATGGGCTTGGTGCGCAGCACCGTCTCGCCGTCGAGCTCGAGCATGAGCCGCAGCACGCCGTGCGTGGACGGGTGCGCGGGACCCATGTTGAGGATCATCGTCTCTTCCTCGGACGGCGCCTCCTCGGCCAGCGTCGCCGCCTCGCCCTCCGACATCCGCAGCACCGCGCCCACCTCGCGCATCAGCTCGCCGGCCCCCGCTCCCTTGCGGGCCGGCAGCTCCTGGAGCCCTTCGAAGGTGCGGGCCACGATGTCGGCGGAGGTCACGGCATCACCTCGCGTCACCGGGCGTTCTGCACGCCCTTGAACTGCACGGGGATGGCACCCACGGGATAGTCCTTGCGCAGCGGGTGCCCCTCCCAGTCCTCGGGCATGAGGATGCGGGTGAGGTCGGGGTGCCCGCCGAAGGAGATCCCGAACATGTCGAACACCTCGCGCTCGAGGGCCTCCGTGCCGGGATGCACCTCGAACAGCGACGGGCAGGTGGGATCGTCGCCGGGCACCTGGACCCGCAGGCGCAGGCGGGCGCGGGCGTCCAGCGACAGCAGCACCACCACGACCTCGAAGCGCTCGGGCTCGACGCCCGGCGGGAGGTCTCGGGCCGCCTCGTAGGCCAGGTAGTCGACGGCGGTGACCTCCAGGCAGACGCGGAACCCCTCGTCGTCGCGCAGCCGGCGCACCAGGTCGACGAGCTCGTCGCGCGAGGGGTGCAGCACCGCCTGGCCCCGGCTGGCTGTGGCGGGCACGCCATACTCCGAACTTGCGGTGGTTGGAGGGGTCATAGCCCCTTTATCCACCGCAAGTTCATCGGTGGGGGTGGGGTCGTCTGCGGCCATCGCTAGGCCACCTGACCGTCGCGCTGCTCCACCACCAGGCCGGCGCCGGCGTCACCACGCTCCTCGCGGCGGCGCAGCAGCTCGCCGCTCTGGATCTTCTCGTGGATCGTGTTGATGGCGTGGATGAGCGTCTCGGGGCCGGGCGGGCAGCCGGGCGCGTAGGCGTCGACCGGCACGACCTGGTCGACGCCCTGCACGAGGGCGTAGTTGTTGAACATGCCGCCCGAGCTGGCGCACACGCCCATCGACAGCACCCACTTGGGCTCCATCATCTGGTCGTAGACCTGGCGCAGGACCGGGGCCATCTTCTGCGACACGCGGCCGGCCACGATCATGAGGTCGGCCTGGCGGGGCGAGGCCCGGAACACCTCCATGCCGAAGCGGCCCAGGTCGTAGTGGGCGGCGCCGGCGGCCATCATCTCCAGCGCGCAGCAGGCGAGGCCGAACTGGGCGGCCCAGAACGAGCGCCGGCGCGCCCAGTTGACGACGTCCTCCACCTTGGCGGTGAAGATGTTGTGGTCGAGGCCCTCCAGGCCCCGCTTCATGTCCCAGCCCCTCATGCCACCACCTCCCTCTCCGGTGTCGGCTCGGACCGGCCGTCGAGGCCGACCCGGCGGACGGCGGTGCGGGCGGTGCGCTCCGGCGACACCATCTCGGCCGGCCGGCGCACCCGGGGCAGCGGCCCCCAGTCGAGGCCGCCGTGGGCGATCTCGTAGATCAGGCTGATGACGATCGGGGCCGAGAACAGCACGACGGCGACGAGGCCGAACGCCCCCAGGTTCCGATAGATGACGGCCCACGGGAACAGGAAGATGATCTCCACGTCGAAGATGATGAAGATCATCGCCACGAGGTAGAAGCGCACCGGGAACCGCTCGGGCGGCTCGCGGCCGGGCAGGATGCCCGATTCGTACGGGGCGCTCTTGGCGGCGCTGGGGCTCCGGGGGGCCAGCAGCCGCGACATCACCAGGCTGATGCCGGCGAAGGCGGCGGCGAGCACGCCGATCGCCACGACCGGGAGGTACTGGCCCATGTCCTCAACCTCCTCGCGTCACCCGCCCGTCGGCACCGGCACCGGGGCGGAGCGGTGGGCCGCCACCACCTTGTCGCGCTGGTGGAGCATGGCGGCCAGCAGGCCGAACATCAGCCCTGAGCCCAGCGTGATAAGGGCCGGAACCAGCCGTCGCGTGCCGATGTCACGCACCATCACCACCGAGATGACCTGGGCGTCGGGGTCCGCCTC
>DASQUY010000196.1:0-5021 GCA_035641055.1 Acidimicrobiales bacterium
TGGCGGTGGCGTCGGTGGAGGTGGTGGATCCCTCTGCGGATGGCACGGCCGCCGCGCCTGGCGGCACGTAGCCGGGTGGGGCCTCGGCGGCGAGCGCCGGGGCGTCGTCGCCGTCACGGGGGTCCGTCAGGTCGGGAAGTAGCGATGCCGTGAGGGCGACGACCGCGGCCGCGGCCGCCACCGCGACCTTCAGCGCTCCCGCCCCCGCGACGCCGGCGCCGGCTCCGGTGCCTGCGGTGGTGGATGTCGCCCCGACCGCCCCGGCGAGACCCGCACCCTCGCCGGCGGCCTGGCCGGCCAGGGCGGCGCCGCCTAGTGCGCCCCCGCCCCCGATGACCTCTGGGGCGACGCCTCCGCCGGAGACCAGGGCGAAGAGCGGCAGCACGGCCCGAACGAGCCGCCGGTCGACGTCGGTGAGCTCGACGACCAGCTCGCGGCACGACGCGCACGTCTCGAGGTGCTCCACCATGGCCGTGCGATGACGGCGGCTGAGCCCACCCCGTACGTAGCCGCCCAGGCGTGAGCGGTGCGGCTCGCAGGCCGGGTGGCGCGCAGCCCGGAGATGGGCCTGGAGGTACGCCTCCCGCAGGCGCTCACGCGCCCGGTGGGCGAGCACCGACACCGTGTTGGCGGGGATGCCGGCAGAGCGCGCCACCTCCCGCGGCGGGCGGCCTTCGACGGCGGTGAGCCAGAGGACGGCCTGCCAGCGCTCGGGCAGCGACTCGAAGGCGAGCGCGATCCTCCGGCGCTCGGCCTCCTCGAGCGTCGGCAAACCGCTGACCGCCACCACCGCCTCGGGCACGGCCTCCAGCGGCTCGCTGCGCGGTTGGCGGGATTCCTCGAGGGCGAGGCGCCGCAGCGTCACGAACAGGTAGGCGCGAAAGTGCTCGGCCGGACCGTGGCCACCCAGCAGGGCACCCAGCACTCGTTCGAAAGCCTCGCTGACGAGGTCTTCGCCGTCGGCGCCGCGGCCGTAGCTGCGGGCGAGCCGGAGCGCAGCGCCGCGGTGGCGGGCGTACAGCTCGTCGAAGGCCGCCGGGATGCCGGCGCGCGCCTGGGCCAGGAGCGCTTCGTCGGACGCTGCCGTCCTGCCCGTCCCTACTGCTCGCATCCCGTGGCCACCGTCCGCATCCCAGCAACCGCCTCGATCCCCAAGGATGGGACCAGTTTGCCCCATCCGCCCCGGCCGTGGATCTTTTTCCTCCCTGACCGAGCGGTCAAGCGTCCGACCCGACTTGCTACGCTGCGGCCGTCAGCAGCTCACGAGGGGATGAGACCCGCCATGCGCGCAGCCGTGCTTCGCAACATCGGCGACGAGAAGCTCGAGGTCCGGGACGACCTGGAGCTGTCCGCCGTCAACCCGGGAGAGGTGAAGGTCAAGATCCACGCCACCGGCGTGTGCCACTCCGACGTGTCGGGCATGAACGGCACGATCCCCCAGCCCGCCCCCTTCGTGCCCGGTCATGAGGGCGCCGGCGTCGTCGCCGAGGTGGGCGAGGGCGTCACCTCGATCCAGCCGGGCGACCACGTCATCATCGCGTGGAGCGCGCCGTGCGGTACCTGCCGGTTCTGCGTCGACCGCAAGCAACCCAACCTCTGCATGAACATCCAGGCCGCCGCCGGCGCCACCCCCCACTTCCAGCAGGGCGGCTCGCCCGTGTTCGGGTTCGCCGGCACGGGCACCTGGGCCGACGAGATGATCATGCCCCAGCAGGGCGTCGTGAAGATCGACGACGACGTGCCGCTCGAGATCGCCTCGCTGGTGGGTTGCGCGGTCATGACCGGGGTGGGCGCGGCCGTCAACACGGCCGAGGTCACGCCCGGCTCGTCGGTCGTCGTGTTCGGGTGCGGCGGCGTCGGCATCTCGGCCATCCAGGGGGCCCGGGTGTCCGGGGCCTCCGAGATCGTCGCGGTCGACCTCGTCGACAGCAAGCTCGAGGACGCCCAGCGCTTCGGCGCCACTCGCGGCGTCAAGCCGGACGAGCTCGACTCGGCCAAGGCGTCGGTTACCGGGGGCGACGGGTTCGACTACGCCTTCGAGGCCATCGGCCTGCCCCAGACCATGCGGAGCGCCTACGACGCCACCCGTCGCGGCGGGACCACGTGCATCATCGGCGTCGGGGCGGCCGACCAGATGGTGCAGTTCAGCGCCTTGGAGCTGTTCTTCAACGAGAAGACCCTCAAGGGGTCGTACTACGGCTCCGCCGACGTGCGCAGCGACTTCGCCCGCGTCCTGGGCCTCTGGAAGAACGGACGTCTCGACCTCGAGGGCATGATCTCCAAGCGGATCGCCATCGACGACGTCGACAACGGCGTGGCCGACCTCAAGGCCGGCACCGTCATCCGCTCGGTCATCGACATGCCGGCGGCACGTGAGGCGGCGGCGGCGGGGACGGCGGCGACCGCGTCCTGAGAGCCGCCAGGCGCCGAATCGACCTGTTGCCTCCCGTCCCGCCCAGCAGGTAGAACCTGTTTCACTTTGCTGGCCAGAGGGGGAGGTGTGATGCCGGACGCCGAGATCCTGTCGGCGCCGCTCGTGATCGAGTACTCGTTCACGCGGACCGTGGGCCCGGTCCAGAGCGCGTTCCTCACCGGGCTGCGCGAGGGCGTGGTGCTGGGCATCCGGGCCGTCGACGGCCGGGTCCTGTGCCCACCCGTCGAGTACGACCCCGTGACGGGCGACGAGCTGAGCGAGCTCGTGGAGCTGGGGGAGCGGGGCACCGTTACCACCTGGTCGTGGGAGCCCGAACCCCGGCCGCACCAGCCGCTCGACCGTCCGTTCGCCTGGGCGCTCGTGCGTCTCGATGGGGCCGACACCGGGATGCTCCACGCCGTGGACGCCGGCTCGCCCGATCGCATGGCCACCGGCATGCGGGTGCGCATCCGCTGGGCGGAGGAGCGCAGCGGGGCAATCACCGACATCGCCTGCCTCGAGCCCGACGACGCGGATGCCGGCCCATGAACGCTCCGACACACCCACCGTCCCGAGGCAATAGCGAACGGTATCGCCGGGACGAGGCAATCACAGACGGTTTCCGTGCGCCTTTGCCTCGAGATGCGCCCACCGTTCGCTATTGCCTCACGCCACTCCCGAGGACCGAGTCGTGAGCGGGCTCACGCTGCCGCCGGCGCTCCGGGACGTCGAACCCATGCGCAGCATCCGCGCGCCGGCCCGGCTCGAGTACACGTTCACCGCCGGCCAGGCGACCTCCCGCTTCCTGCGGGGGATGGCCGAGCGCAGGATCCTGGGGGAGCGCTGCGGCGTGTGCGGCAAGGTCATGCTGCCGCCCCGCGGGTCGTGCCCCACCGACGGCGTGCCCACGAGCGAGCAGGTCGACCTGGCCGACCGGGGCATCGTCACCACGTTCTGCGTGGTCAACGTGAAGTTCAGCGGCTCGGCCATGGAGCTGCCCTACGTGTGCGCCACGGTGCTGCCCGACGGCGCCGACATGGGCCTGTTCGGGATGGTGCAGGAGGTCCCGTCCGATCAGATCCGCATGGGCATGCGCGTGGAGGCGGTGTGGGACGACGAACCCGGGCCGAGCCTGGCATCCATCAAGTGGTGGCGGCCCACCGGTGAGCCCGACGCCCCGTACGAGAGCTACCGGGAGCACGTGTGATGGCTGCGGCCCGCGACGTCGCCGTCGTCGGCTTCGCCCAGTCGCACCACGTGCAGCGCGAGCAGCGGCGCAACGAGGTCGAGCTGCTCATGCCCGTGCTGCACGAGGTCAAGGCCGAGGTCGGCCTCGACCAGTCGCAGATCGACTTCACCTGCTCGGGCAGCAGCGACTACCTGGCCGGCGCGGCGTTCAGCTTCGTGATGACCCTCGACGGCGTAGGCGCGTCGCCGCCGATCAGCGAGAGCCACGTCGAGATGGACGGTGCCTGGGCGCTGTACGAGGCGTGGGTCAAGCTGCAGACGGGCGTCGCCGACACGGCCCTGGTCTACAGCTACGGCAAGTCGTCGCCGGGGTCGCTGCGCGACGTGCTGTCCCGCCAGCTCGACCCGTACTACGCGGCGCCGCTGTGGCCCGACAGCCTGGCGCTGGCCGCCCTGCAGGCCCGGGCGTGCCTCGACGCCGGCGTCACGTCGCCGGCCGAGATGGCCGCCGTCGCCGCCCGGAGCCGGGAGGCGGCGCGCACCAACCCGTTCGCCCAGCTGCAGGGCTCGGACGATCCCGACCGCCTGCTGGCCGAGCCGGAGATCGCCCCGCCGCTGCGCCGACACGACTGTCCGCCCATCACCGACGGGGCGGCGGCGGTGGTGCTGGCCGCAGACGACCGGGCCCGCGAGCTGGCCGAGCGGCCGGCGTGGATCCGCGGCATCGACCACCGCATCGAGGCCCACGGTCTGGGGGTGCGGGACCTGACCGCCTCGCCGTCCACACGCCTGGCCGGCGCCAACGTCGGCGTGGCCGGGGACGGCCGCATCGACGTGGCCGAGCTGCACGCCCCGTTCACCCACCAGGAGGTGCTGCTGCGCCAGGCCCTCGGGCTGGACGACGGGGACGTGCGCATCAACCCGTCGGGCGGGGCGCTCGCCGCCAACCCGATGATGGCAGCCGGCCTCATCCGCATCGGCGAGGCCGCCGCCCGCGTCCGCCGGGGCGAGGCCGACCGGGCGGTCGCCCACGCCACCAGCGGACCATGCCTGCAGCAGAACCTCGTGTGCTTGCTCGAGGGGGAGGGGTGATGGGCAAGGAGCGGGTCGCGGTCGTCGGCATCGGCCAGACCAAGCACGAGACGACGCGGGGGGACGTGTCGATCGCCGGGCTGGTGCGCGAGGCGGCCTACGAGGCGCTGGCCGACGCCGAGCTGGGCTGGTCGGACATCGAGGCCGTGGTGGTCGGCAAGGCGCCCGACTTCTTCGAGGGCGTGATGATGCCCGAGCTGTACCTGGCCGAGGCGCTCGGCGCGGCGGGCAAGCCGCTGCTGCGGGTGCACACCGCCGGCTCGGTGGGCGGGTCCACGGCGATCGTGGCGTCGTCGCTGGTGCAGGCCGGCGTACACAAGCGGGTGCT
>DASQUY010000197.1:0-4114 GCA_035641055.1 Acidimicrobiales bacterium
GGTCAGTGGCCAGCGCGGTGCCGGAGGATCGGCGACCGGCACCGGCGCCGGCTCCCCCGCCGGCACCGCGACGGGCTCGGGCGCCGGAGCCAGCAGCGTGGCGGCGAAGCGGACGCTGTAGGCGACTGTCAAGACCGACCCGGCGACGAGCCCCGCCAGGGTCGCCAGGTCGCCGATGCCCCCGTGCAGGAGCATCTCGAACTCCGTCTCCTTGGCGACGAACCCGAGCAGCGGCGGGAGCCCGGCCATCGACGCCGCCGACACGAAGGTGATCGCCTTCACCGTGCCCCAGCCGGGGCCGAAGCCGCGCAGCTTGCGCCGGTCGCGGGTCCCCGCCTGGTGGTCGACGATTCCCACGACCAGGAACAAGGCCGCCTTGAACAGGGCGTGGCCCAGGAGCAGCTCGAGCCCCGCCACCGTCGCGTCCGGCCATCCCGTCCCCAGCAGAACGAGGAGGAACCCGAGCTGGCTGATCGTGCCCATGGCCAGCAGCAGCTTGAGGTCGTGCTGGCGGAGGGCGCGCAGCCCCCCGAGGATCATGGTGATGAGCCCGATCACGGTCACGGCGGGCCGCCATCCGCCGACCACGGCGAACGCCGGGGCCCACCGGGCGGCCACGTACAGGCCCGCCTTCACCATCGCCGCGGCGTGCAGGTAGGCGCTGACGGGTGTCGGAGCCACCATGGCGCCCGGGAGCCAGGCGTGCGTCGGGAACTGCGCCGACTTCGTCACCACGCCCACGAGCACGAGCGCCAACCCGGCGCCCACCGCGCTGCCCGAGGGCGGGTCGGCCAGGATGCCGCTCAGCGAGTACGTCCCGGCGGCCTGAGCCAGCACGATGACGCCGGCCAGCAGCGCCAGGCCGCCCGCGCCGGTGACGAGCAGGGCGTGCTGTGCCCCGCCCCGGGCCGAGGGGTTGGTGTGGTCCGACCCGATGAGCAGCCAGGAGGTGATCGACGTCAGCTCCCAGCACACGTAGAGGAACAGCACGTTGTCGGCCAGCACCAGGCCGAGCATCGATCCCGAGAACAGCACCAGCAGGCCGGCGATCCGCGCCGAGCGGTCGGTGGGCGTGAAGTAGCTGGCGCCGAACGCCATGATCACCGCCCCGACGCCCGACACGATCAGCACCATGAGGAAGCCGAAGCCGTCGAGGCGCAGGTCGATCGCCAGGTTGAGCTGCCCCACCCAGGTGGCCGACTCGCTGACCGGACGCCCGTCGAGCACGTCCGGACCCTGCGCCGCGGCGTAGCCGACCGCCCCCAGCATCGGTACCGCCCCCCACAGGAACGCCGAGCGGCCGAGGCGGGGCGCGCCTGCCAGGATCCCCAGGCCCACCGCCACGTGGGCCAGCAGCAGTGCCGTCACCGGGGGGCCCGGGCGGGCAACTCAGGAGTAGGGAGGGGCAGCGGGAGGATGGCGATGTGCACGGCGGCTCCGGGCGGTCGACCACACAGTCTTGCCGACCAGACTTCCCGGCACGCCGCGACCCCGAGGCTAGTGCCGCCGGGTTTCGCACCTCGAAACGGCCGCCGACGCCCGTAAGAGGCCGAGCGGATAGGCCGTCAGCACGCGCCGAACAGTCCGGGATAGAGACCGTGATCGAGCCCAAACAGCGAGGCCGTGGCCCGAGCGGCCCGGCGCCGAAGGCGCCAAGAGCGGGAAACACGCAGACGTTCGCCGCAAGGAGGCGAACCTATCCACTGAGCCTCTTACCGCGGGCACGCCGCCGGCAGATCCGGTCAGGCCGACCGGAGGGTCCCGCGTGCGGCGCCGAGAAGCTGGAAGGCGAGGCCCCCGAGCTCGCCGGGGTCGAGGCCGACGACGAGGCGATGACCCTGACGGTCGCGCTGGCGGAGCCCTACGCCAACTTCCCGTTCATCGCCGGCTTCCAGCTCTTCATGCCGATGCCCTCGGCCATCGAGGACCTCGAGGACCAGAGCGAGTGGCAGAACGGGCTGATGATCGGCAACGGGCCGTTCATGCTCGAGCAGCCACGCAACGACCAGGAGATCGTCATGGTGCCCAACCCCGAGTGGGACGGCACCAAGTACGCCGAGGAGCTGGGCAAGCCCGCGGACCCGTTCCTCGACCGCATCACGCTGCGGGTGGCCGGCGACCTCGACGTGGCGTACAACGCGCTGGAGGCCGGCGAGGCCGACATCACGCAGTTCCCCCCGGGTCGCTACCAGGAGGCGCAGGACACCTACCAGACCACCATCGATACGCCCTTCCTGGGGGCGTACTACTTCCAGTTCGACCTTCGTGACTCGCGCATCGGCGGTCCCGAGAACAAACTGCTGCGGCAGGCCATCTCGCAGGCGATCGACCGCGAGGAGATCAACGGCGCGGTGTACGAGGGCTCGCGCACAACGGCCACGGGCATCACCCCGCCGGGTATCCCCGGGTTCGAGGAGGGGCTGTGCGATTACTGCTCGTACGACCCCGAGGCGGCCGAGCAGGCGTACGAGGACTGGCAGGCCGAGGGCAACGATCCCATCACCGAGCCGCTGCCCATCCAGTTCAACACCGGGTCCGGTCACGAGGACGTGGTGGCGATCTTCATCGACAACCTCGACGCCATCGGCATCCCGGCCGAGCCCGAGGGGATCGACACCGAGACCTACTTCGGCCAGCTCGCCGAGGGAGCGTGCGTGATCTGCCGGTCCGGGTGGCTCGCCGACTACCCCACCTACGACAACTTCATGTACGACCTGTTCTCGACCGACGCTCTCGGTGGCAACAACTTCGGCTACTCGAACGAGCAGTTCGACGAGCTGATGGCGCAGGCCAAGGCCGAGACCGACATCGAGGCGGCCGGCGAGCTGTACCGCCAGGCCGAGGAGATCCTGCTCGACGAGGATATCGGGGTCATCCCGATCAACTGGTACAACGGCCGGCAGGTCTTCAACGGCGACAAGATCGCCAGTCTCCTGGAGCGGCCCGACGGGTACGTCGCGTGGGAGAGCGTGGCGCTGCGAGGCTGATCGCACCGCCGGCCCGGGCCGGGGAGGGGTGGCGTACCCTCCCCGGCCCGGGTGTCGTGTGGGGGTCTCTTGTGAGGGTCAGTCCGTCGGCAGCTCGGTCAGCGTTGCCTCGGTGGTCTGCTCGTCGCCGTCGCGCTCGTAGGTGATCGTCACCGTGTCCCCCGGCTGGTGGGACCGGATGGCCGCCGTGAGGTCCGTGGCGCTGGCGATCTCGCGGTCGTCGACCCGGGTGATCACGTCATCCGGCTCGAGGCCGGCGTCCTCGGCCGGCGTGCCCTCGTCGACGTCACCGATGAGCGCGCCGTTGCCCTCCTCGACGTCGCCGATGGTCACGCCCAGGAAGGCGTGGGTGATCTCGCCGTCCTCCACGAGGCGCTCGGCGATGTCCCGGGCGGAGTCGATGGGGATGGCGAAGCCCACGCCGATGTTGCCCCCCTGATCCGTGCCGATGCCGCTGGCCAGCGAGGCGATGGCGGTGTTGATGCCGACCACCTCGCCCTCGGCGTTGGTGAGGGCGCCACCGGAGTTGCCGGGGTTGATGGCGGCGTCGGTCTGGATGGCGTCGATCACGGTCGAGGTCGGCGGCGCATCGTCGTCGCTGAACGGCGACTCCGGCGCGCCCGGCAGCGAGATCGCCCGGTCGAGGGCGCTCACGATGCCGGAGGTCACCGATCCCTCCAGCCCGAGGGGGCTGCCGATGGCCATCACGGCGTCGCCCACGTTGAGGTCCCCGCTGCTGCCCAGCGACGCGGGGGTCAGCCCGTCCACGCCCTCGGCCTGGATGACCGCGAGGTCGGTCGCGGGGTCGCGCCCGAGGACCTCCGCACTGGCCTCGCTGCCGTCGTTGAACGTGACGGTCAGCTCGGCACCCCCCTCGGTGGCCCCGGCGACGACGTGGTTGTTGGTGAGGATCTGGCCATCGGAGCTGATGACGACGCCGGAGCCCTGACCCGAGCCCTGGCCGGCGCCGAGGCCCGCCTCGATGCCGATGGACACCACGCTGGGCAGCACCGTCGCGGCCGCCTGTGACAGGGGCTCGTCCGGGGCGGGGTTGCCCTGGTCGGTGCCGGTCGGCTCGGCCGACAGGCTGGTGGCGGGGGTGGTCGTGGGCTCGTCGTCGTCGAGGG
>DASQUY010000198.1:0-9915 GCA_035641055.1 Acidimicrobiales bacterium
GGGCCCGCACACGACGGCGGCGTCCGTGGTGCGCCCGGTGACGACGATGTCGGCGCCCCGGCCCAACGCCTCGACGATCCCCCAGCAGCCCAGGTAGGCGTTGGCGCTGACGAAGCGGGCCGGGTCGCCCAGCGGCTCGCCTGTGTCGAGGTGGGACAGGTCGATGCCGTCGGCTGCCAGTTCGCCGAGGCGGGGCAGCAGATCGTCGCCATCGACGTAGGCGACGGTCGGCGACAGGCCCAGGCGGTCGGCCACCTCGGCGACGGCCTCGGCGCAGCCGGCGGGGTCCAGGCCCCCGGCGTTGGACACGACCTTGATGTGGCGGTCGAGGCAGGCGCCCATGACCTGCTCCATCTGCTGCACGAAGGTGCGGGCGTAGCCGGTGCCGGGCCCGCGGCGGGCGCGGGTCCGGGCGAGGATGAGCATGGTCAGCTCGGCCAGCCAGTCGCCGCTCAGCACGTCGATGGGCCCGCCCTCCACCATCTCCCGGGCGGCCGACAGCCGGTCGCCGTAGAACCCCGAGCAGTTGGCGATCCGGATCGGCTCGCTCACGGAGCCACCTCCGGGCCCAGGTACTCGAGGCAATGACTAACGCTGCCCGGAACTCGAGGCAATGACGAACGGTTTCCGTTCGCTATTGCCTCGGGCCCCCCGTGGCATTCGCTATTGCCTCGGGACGGACGGGGGCCGGGGCGGGCGGCCGGTGTCATGCCGTCCCGTCCTCGGTGACGGGGTCGAGCACCAGCAGCACCGCGCCGTTCTCGATGTGCTGGCCCTTGGCCACCCGCACCTCGGCCACCACGCCGTCGGCCGGCGCCTGCACCTGATGCTCCATCTTCATGGCCTCGAGGACGACCAGCGTCTGGCCGCCGTCGACCACGTCGCCGACCTCGCAGCGGACGTCCAGCACCACGCCCGGCATCGGCGCTGCCAAGCCCCCGGTGCCGGACACCTCGGTGCCGGGCACCACGAAGCGGGGCACGATGCCGAGGCCGACGGTTCCCCTGGTCGCCTGCACGTAGAGGCGTTCGCCGGCGCGGGTGACCGGCACCGCCGCCCGGCGGCCGTCGATCTCGGCGTCGATGGTGTCCGGAGCCCACCGGTGGATCCGGGCGGAGCGGGAGGGGCCGCCGTCCACGTCCACCCCGAACGTGCCGTCGCGGCGCGACCGGTAGCGCACCACCAGCGTGCGCTCGCCGTGGGCCAGCGCGACCGACGGGGCGGGCAGCCGGCCGATGCGCCACCCGCTGGGCACGGTGCGGAGCACGAGGGCCTGCGCCCGGTTCTCGCCCTGCAACCAGAGGGCGGCCAACGCCGCCACCCGTTCCAGCTCGGCCTCGCCGAGCTCGAGGGTCGGCGTCGGGTCCACCCGGTCGAGGAAGTCGGTGGTGGTGTCCCCGGCCAGGAATGCCGGGTGGCGCAGGACCGCGGCCAGCAGGTCCCGGTTGGTGACCACGCCGCCGAGGTGCAGCCGCTCGAGCCCCCGGGCCAGCCGCCCGGCGGCCTCGGCGCGCGTCGGGGCGTGGGCGACGACCTTGGCGAGCATGGGGTCGAAGTCGACGCCCACCACCGAGCCGGCAGCGACGCCGGCGTCCCAGCGCACGGCGGGCTCCGCTGGTGGGGCGAAGGCGGCGAGCGTCCCCGAGGCGGGCAGGAAGCCGGCGGCCGGGTCCTCGGCGTAGAGCCGGGCCTCGACGGCGTGGCCGGCGAACGTGACCGCCTCCTGCCCGTACCCCAGCGGCTCGCCGGCGGCGACCCGGAGCTGCTCGCGCACGAGGTCGATGCCGGTGACCTCCTCGGTGACCGGGTGCTCGACCTGCAGCCGGGTGTTGACCTCGAGGAAGAAGAACTCGCCGGTAGCGTCGTCGACGAGGAACTCGACCGTGCCGGCCGAGACGTAGCCGATGGCCCGGGCCAGGCGCAGGGCCGCGTCGCCCATCGCCGCCCGCAGGTCGTCCCCGACCGCCGGCGACGGCGACTCCTCGACGATCTTCTGGTGCCGGCGCTGGATCGAGCACTCGCGCTCGCCCAGGTGCACGAGCCCACCGTGGCCGTCGCCCAGGATCTGGATCTCGACGTGGCGAGCCCGCGCCACGTGGTGCTCGAGGAACACGCGGTCGTCGCCGAAGGCGCCCGCCGCCTCGCGCCGAGCGGCGGCCACCGCTTCCGGCAGCTCGCCGGGGGACTCGACGAGGCGCATGCCCTTGCCCCCACCGCCCGCTGCCGCCTTCACCAGGAGCGGGTATCCGACGCCGTCGGCGGCGCCGTGAGCGTCCGGGTCGTCGGACGAGGGCACGACCGCCACGCCGGCCGCCTCCGCCGCCCGCTTGGCGGCCAGCTTGTCGCCCATCGCCTCGATCACGGCGGGCGGCGGGCCGACCCACACGAGGCCGCCGTCCTGCACCGCGGCCGCGAAGGCGGCGTTCTCGGACAGGAAGCCGTAGCCGGGGTGGATGGCGTCGACCGCGGTCGCCCGGGCGGCGGCGATGATCGCCGGGCCGTCCAGGTAGCCCGACGCCTGATCGTGCAGGCGCACGGCCTCGTCGGCCTCGGCCACGAACGGGGCGCCGGCGTCGGCGTCCACGTAGACGGCCACGCACCGCAACCCCATGGCCCGCGCCGTGCGGAACACCCGCCGGGCGATCTCCCCCCGGTTGGCGACGAGCACGCCGGTCAGGACACCCATTACAGCCGGAACACCCCGTAGCCCTCGGCGCCCTCCACCGGGCGGTTGCGCGCCACGGACAGGCACAGGCCCAGCACCGTGCGGGTGTCGCGGGGGTCGATGATGCCGTCGTCGCTGATGGCCCCGGTGGCGACCAGGGCGCGGGAGCCCCGCTCCTGGATCTCCTCCACCGCCGCCACGATCTTGGCGTCCTCCTCCTCGTCGAACGGCAAGCCCTTGCGGGCCGCCCGGCCCCGGCGCACCTGCGACATCACGCCGGCGATCTGCTTGGGGCCCATCACCGCGATCTTGGCGGTCGGCCACAGGAACGTGAACCGGTTGCCGTACGCGCGGCCGGACATGCCGTAGGTGCCGGCGCCGTACGAGGCACCGAAGATCACCGTGAGGTGCGGGACCGTCGAGTTGGCGACGGCGTTGATCATCTGCGAGCCCTTCTTGATGATCCCCGCCCCCTCGTAGTCTCGGCCGACCATGTAGCCGGTGATGTTCTGCAGGAACACCAGCGGCACGTCCACCTGATTGCAGAGCTGGATGAAGTGGGCGGCCTTCTCGGCGCTGTCGGGGTAGATCACCCCGTTGTTGCCGAGGATCCCCACCGGATAGCCGTGGATCTCGGCCCAGCCGCACACCATGGTCGAGCCGTAGCGGGGCTTGAACGCCTCGAAGCGCGAGCCGTCGACGACGCGGGCGATCACCTCGCGCACGTCCACGGCCTGGCGGAGGTCCTGGCTCACCAGGCCGAGCAGCTCCTCGGGATCGTGGAGCGGCTCGTCGGGGACGGTCGACGGATCGGGGTCGGGCTCCCCCTTGCGCCAGTTCAGGTGCGACACCACCTCGCGGCACAAGCGGATGGCGTCCATCTCGTCCTCGGCCAGGTAGTCACCCAGGCCCGACACCTCGGAGTGGAGCTCCGCCCCGCCCAGCGCCTCGTCGTCGCTCTCCTCGCCGGTCGCCATCTTCACCAGCGGCGGGCCGGCGAGGAAGATCTTCGACCGCTCCCTGACCGTGATCACGTAGTCGGACAGCCCCGGCTGGTAGGCCCCGCCCGCGGTCGACGACCCGAACACCACGCACACCGTGGGGACGCCCAGCTTGGACAGCTCGATCAGCTCGTAGAACGACCGGCCCGTCTCGGCGAAGTGGGAGGTCTGGGCCCGGCGCCGGGCCTCGCCACCTCGCCCACCGCCCCCGTCACCTGCCCCGGTCTCGACCCGCAGGTCGGCGCCGGCGGACTCGACGAAGCTCACGTACGGGATGCGGTTGTCGCGGGCCAGCTCGAGGGCCCGCATCCACTTCTTGAGGGCGTAGGGCGTGAGGGCGCCCGCCTGCACCGACGGGTCGTTGCCCATCACCACGCACTCGACGCCAGCGATGACGCCGATCCCGACGACCATGCCGCCGCCCAGCGCGTAGTCCGAGCCGTAGCCGGCCAAGGGGCTGATCTCCAGGAACGGGCTGTCCGGGTCGAGGACGGCGGCGATGCGCTCCCGGATCGGCAGCTTGCCCCGCGACCGCAGCCGCTCCATGGCCTCCTGGCCCCCGCCGGCATCCGCAGCATCCAGCAGCTCGTCGAGCTCGGCGAGCTGCTCGAGCATGTCGGCCCGGTTGCGCCCGAACGCCTCGCCGCCGACATCGAGCGACGACGGCAGCGGCGGGGCGAGCAACGGCCGCACGGGCGACGGCGGCGCAGGCGACATGGGCCGCACTGTAGAGCGGTAATCTGAGCAGCGCCAGATTACCGTTCGAGTGCGCCTCAGCCCCCAGACGCCTCGGCCAGCCGGCCGGCCAGAGTGACGAGGCGCTCGCGCAGCTCCGGCGGCTCGAGCACCCGGAAGTCGCGGCCCAGCAGGAGGAGGTGAGCGGCGATGGCGTCCAGGTCGTCGCCGCCCGTGACGAGCAGGCAGCGGTCGGGGGTGTCCAGCGCCTCGATCGTGGCCACGGTCGGCGGTACCAGGCGGGCGACCTCGTCGGGCGGGGCGTGGACGACGACCCGCGCCTGGTAACGGTACGGGGCCACGGACACGGCGCGGGCAACCAGGGCGGCGGCGTCCGGCGGGTCCTCCAGAACGAAGCCGTGCCCGGTCGCCACCGGCTGCTCGATGCGGTCGAGCCGGAATGTCCGCCACCCGTCCGCCCGCACGTCGCGGGCCACGAGATACCACCGCTGCCCGGTGTACACGAGGCGGTAGGGCTCGACGGTGCGTTCGCTGCGCCGGCCCTGCCGGTCCTCGTAGTCGAAGCGCAGGCGCTCGGCGCCGCGGCACGCCCGGGCGACGGTGACCAGGGCGTCCGCCCCGATGTCGCCCCGTCCTCCCGCCAGGGGCACCGTCGCCGCGGCCACGGCCTCCACCTGGGGGCGCAGGCGGGCGGGCAGGACCCGCTCGACCTTGCCGAGCGCCGCCGTCGCCGCGGCCGCCACCCCGTCGATGGCCGTGCCTGCCGCCGCCCGCAAGCCCACGGACACCGCCACCGCCTCCTCGTCGTCGAGCAGGAGCGGCGGAAGGCTGGCGCCGGGCCGCAGCCGGTAGCCGCCCTCGGCGCCGGTGACGGCCTCCACGGGGTAGCCGAGCTGGCGCAGCCGGTCGACGTCGCGCCGGATCGTCCGGGGGGTGACGCCCAGCCGGTCGGCGAGCTCGGGCCCGGTCCCGCCCGGCTGCGACTGCAGGAGCGAGAGGAGCCGGAGCAGGCGGGCGGACGTGTCGACCATCCACCCCATTGTGGCCGCAACGAGGACAGAACCTGTCCGCAGTGCCCTCTAGGGTCCCGGGCATGACCGACGAGCGAACCATCGACTGGACCCACGAGCTGATCGAGCAGCTCGACTTCCATTGGCGCCAACTCCGTCCCCGCCTCGACGGGCTGTCCGACGACGAGTACCTGTGGGAGCCGGCGCCGGGGGCGTGGAGCCTCCGGCCCCGGGCCGAGGCCACGACCGCGATGGCGGCCGGGGCCGGCGACTGGGTGGCCGACTTCGAGGTCCCGGAGCCCACGCCGCCCCCGGTCACCACCATCGCCTGGCGGCTCGGGCACATCTCCGTCGGCATCCTCGGGATGCGGGCGTCGAACCACTTCGGCGACGGCTCGGTCAGTTATCAGACGACCGACTGGCCACCTACCGCCGCCGGCGGCCTCGCCCTGCTCGACGAGGCCTACGACGCCTGGCTGTCCGGCATCCGCAAGCTCGGCCCGGGCGACCTGGCCCGGCCGTGCGGCCCGGCGGAGGGTCCGTATGCCGACTACTCCTTCGCGGCGCTGATCCTCCACATCAACCGCGAGGCGATCCACCACGGCGCCGAGGTGGCGCTCCTGCGGGACCTGTGGGCGGCGAGGAGCGGGGAGGCCCGGCGCTGACGACCGGGCTGACCCGCGACGCCGGCTGGCAGATCGGCGTGTCCCGAACCTTCCCCTGTGACCCGGACCACGCCTGGGGTGTGCTGACCGCCAACGAGGGGCTGGCGCGATGGCTGGGCCTCGTCGACGGCCTGCCCGAGGAGCGGGGCGAGCCGTACCGCACCGCCGACGGCACGACCGGCGAGCTGCGCAGCTTCCGCCCCGCCGACCGCATCCGGCTCACGTGGCGGCCGCCGGGCTGGGACCACGACTCGACCGTGCAGGTGGCGCTCAGCGTGCCCCGGAGCAAGCAGCCCGACCGCCCCCGCACGGTCGTGCGCTTCCACCAGGAGCGCCTCGCCGGCCCCGACGAGCGCGAGGCTATGCGCGCCCACTGGGCGTCGGTGCTGGATGCTCTGACTCCGCTGCTTGTCGGGGAGTGCGGAACATAAGTTGACGTCGAGGAGCGTCACATCGTTCGCTCGACCTTCACGACCTCCATCTCGATTGCAGCCAAGCGAGATGGAGGCACATCTCATGATCGGAACCAAGGTGAAGGTGGCCGCCGGCGTCGTGGCCGGGGCGTTGGCGTCAGGGGGCCTGGCCTACGCGGCCATCCCCGCCAACGACGGCACGATCACCGCCTGCTACACGAAGAGCGGCGGCGCGCTGCGCGTCATCGACGCCGAGGGCGGCCAGACCTGCAAGGGCAACGAGACCCAGCTCACCTGGAACAGGCAGGGCGAACAGGGCCTGCCCGGCCCCGAGGGACCGCAGGGCCCGCCCGGCCCCGAGGGGCCCCAAGGGGAAACCGGTCCGCAGGGACCGCAAGGCGAGCCCGGGGAACCGGGGCCGCAAGGGCCACAGGGCGAGAAGGGCGACCCCGGCGGGCTCAGCGGCTATGAGGTCGTCGAGTCTGATCTCGTCACGGCAGCACCGCACGTGACCCTCAGCGGTTCCGTCGATTGCCCCCCTGGCAAGGTCGTCACCGGTGGCGGGCCCGTGGTCATAGGAGGCAGAAACCAAGCCATCGTTCTCGCCTCGATTCCAAACAGCTTGTTTGGTGAGGCGTGGACCGCAACCGTTCGCAATACCGATGCGACTGGAGACGTCTCCTACCGGGTACGGGCGATCTGCGTCGACGCCTGACCTCCCCAACGTCTGACGCGCCCGGCCGGGTGCGCACGCCTCGAGCGCGGCGTGCGTGCCCGGCCGGTCAGCGCGCCGGGCCGGACAGGGCGGCGACAAGGTCCGCCGTCGGCCGGAGCCCGTTGTCGAGCACGATGCGGCTCCCATCCCGGAGGACCAGCTCGACCCGGTGGGCCAGGCCCCGGTCGATCGGCTGCACGCGGGCGATGCGGCCCCGCCCGATGACCATCGCCGGCACCATCGCCCCCTGCATGCCCGCCCGGAACACCACCTCGTCCTGCTCCACCTCGAGGCGACCCTCGACGGCCGTGCCGTCGTCGCCGAGCAGGCGGATCACCCAACGACGCTGCATCGTCCGCCCGGCGTGAAGGCCCGGCGAACGATGTTCCTCGCGGGGCGCGGCCCGCTAGCCCAGCCGCCACGCGGGTGGGGCACCGGCGGGGCGGTAGGCGCACTCGCGCCCGGTCACGACGGCCGCACGCAGGTGGGCGTGCAGGTCGCGGTCGTGCTCGCCGATGCGGTCGACCGCGCCCCGGAGCTGGCGGGTGACGTTGACGCGTGCCCGCTCGGGGTCGGCAGCCGGGTCGCCGAGCACGCCGGAGACGAGCTCGGTGGCCCGCACCGGCACGCCGGGCCGGGCCAGGAGGTGGTGGAGGCAGCGCAGCCCCTTGCAGTCGTGGAGGTGGAACGGCGCGCCGGAGAAGCCGACCCGCCAGCCCGAGCCCTGGGGTGCCAGCGTCGGATGCGCCTCGGGTCGCTGCCGGGCCAGGTCCGCGGCGCGGGCCGCCAGGGCCTCCATACCGAGCGCGTCGGCCTCGTCGCCGGCGGTGGCGAGCGCGGCCGCGGCCCGCCGGCCGTCGCCGGCCGCCCCGCGGGCCAGCCAGGCCCCGCCCTGCTCGCACAGCGTGTAGGCCACCCAGGGGCGGGCGCGGAGCCGCTGGTGAAACGCGAGGGCCATGGCCAGGTCGTGGAGCGCGGCGTCGGGATCGCCGGCGGTGACAGCGAGCATGCCGGTGTAGTAGGCGACCGAGCCGCAGAACAGGAACGGGCGGCCGCCGGCCACGACGCCCCGGTCCCGGAACGGCGCCAGCAGGCCTCGCAGGCTCACGGCCAGCTCGGCCCGGTCCAGGCGGGCGCACGCCGTGGCGCACCAGGCCAGCGCCGTCAACCAGTCGCCGTCCCGCGGCACGTGGGCGAAGCCGTCGACCGCCAGGCGGTCCAGCTCGAAGTTGGCCTCGTCGCTGCGGCCCTGCTCGGCGTAGATGCCGGCGAGCAGGGCGCGGTACAGCGCCGACCGGTCGGGCACCGCCTCGGCCACGCCGCGGACCAGCTCGACGAGGGCGGCGTGCTCGCCCCGGTCCCAAGCCAGGTAGCCGAGCTGGGCGTACAAGCCGCCGGCGTTGACGCCGGCTCCGTCGGCGGCTTCGAGCCCGCGGGCGATCATCCGCTCGGCCTCGTCGTAGCCGCCCTCGAGCAGGGCGACCGCGGTCTGCCAGGCGACGGTCAGCGCCGACAGGAACGGCTCCCGGAGCCGGTCGGCCAAGCGGCGGCAGGACTGGAGCTCGGCGTCGATGAGCGGCCGGTCACCCGCCTCGAGGGCGTCGAGCAGCATCCAGGAGTGCGCGTTCCACCAGTTGGCGGGGTGGGAGCGGGGGCCGAGCCCGTCGGCGAGCCGGCGGGACGCCTGGCGCTTCTCCTCCATCCCGAAGGGCCCGACCAGCGCCCAGCGCAGCGCCCGCGCCGCCGCCGCCTCCCCCTCCGGGTCGCCCGACCGGCGGGCCGCAGCCAGGGCCTGGTGGGCGACGGCGTGGGCGCGCTCGGAGGTGCCCCGGAAGGTCTCGACGCGGGCGAGCTGCTCGGCGGCGCGGGCCGCCAGGCCGGCCGGGGCCCCGGGCGTGGCGTCGATGGCGGCGGCGAGCGTGAGGCGGGCGGCCTCGTTGAGCTGGACCCCTGGCGCCCGGTACCGCGCCTCGGTCAGCCAGACCAGCGCCTCGAGTCGGCGCACGTCGTCCCCCGCCCGCCCGGCGGCCTCGGCGGCCTCCCCGAACGCCTGCATCGCCGGGACGGTCCCCGTGCCCTGGAGCCGCGCCCGGCCGAGGGCCAGCAGCAGGTCGTACCGCTCGACGTCATCGTCCCCGCGGGGGTCGACGGCGCCGAGCGCCCGCTCGTACCAGAGGGCGGCATCGTCGGGGGCCAAGCGGTCGGCGGCGGCGACGGCGGCCCGCGTCGCCCACCGGCGAGCCTCCGCGGCCTCGGACCGCGGGCGCGCCGCCAGCAGGTGCCCGGCGATCGCGGCTGGGTGGTCGGCGGCCGGCGGCCACGCCTCGACGAGGGTGTCGGCCCACGCCCGGTGCAGCTCGGCGCGCCGGGTCGGGTCCAGGCGGTCGTAGGCGGCCTCCGCCACCAGCGCGTGCCGGAACTGGAGGGTCCCGTCCGAGCGGTGCTGGACGAGACCGGCGGCGACCAGCGCCGCCACCGACGACGCCACGTCGGCGGGATCGGCGCCCGCGACGTGCGCCACGAGCTCGGCGGTGAAGATCGGGCCGGCCACGCTGGCGATCTCGAGGAGCTCGCGGCCCGCCGGATCCAGTCGGTCGAGCCGCTCGTGCAGCACGGACCCGGCCGGCGTGACCGCAGAACCCGGCCGGTCGACGCCTCCCGCCAGGACCTCCTCGCAGAACAGCGGGTTGCCCCCCGTCCGCTCGTACAGCGCGCGGCCCTCGGCCTCGGACAGCGACCGACCGAGGCGG
>DASQUY010000199.1:0-2696 GCA_035641055.1 Acidimicrobiales bacterium
CGCGACGAGGCCCACATGATGCAGGTCCGCAGCGCCGCCGAGGGCCTGGAGGGGTGCGAGGTGCTGGCCCGCATGACGGTCGGCGACCGCGACGACCTCTCGATGGCTTACACGCCCGGGGTCGCCCGGGTGTGCCAGGCCATCGCCGCCGAGCCCGAGCGGGTGCACGACCTCACCATCAAGAAGAACACGGTCGCCATTGTCACCGACGGCACCGCCGTGCTGGGCCTGGGCGACATCGGGCCCGAGGCCGCCCTGCCGGTCATGGAGGGCAAGGCGTTGCTGTTCAAGCACTTCGCGGGCGTCGACGGCTTCCCCCTCTGCCTCGACGCCAGCTCGGTCGACGACATCGTCGACGCCGTGTGCCGCGTCGCCCCCACCTTTGGTGGCATCAACCTCGAGGACATCGCCGCCCCGCGCTGCTTCGAGGTGGAGGAGCGCCTGAAGGAGCGGCTCGACATCCCCGTGTTCCATGACGACCAGCACGGCACGGCGGTGGTGACGCTGGCGGCGCTCGAGAACGCCCTCGAGATCGTCGACAAGAAGATGGACGAGCTGTCGGTGGTCATCGCCGGCGTCGGGGCGGCGGGCGTGGCGATCAGCAGGATCCTGCTGCAGGCCGGTGTCAGCGACATCGTGGGCGTCGACCGCCGGGGGGCGATCTGGGCCGGCCGCGACGACCTCAACGTGGCCAAGCTGTGGTTCGCCCAGAACACCAACCCCGAGCGGCGCGAGGGAACGCTGGCTGAGGTGCTGCCGGGGGCCGACGTGTTCATCGGCGTGTCGGGGCCGGGGCTCATCACCGCCGCCGACCTGCGGGCCATGGCGCCCGACCCCATCGTGTTCGCCATGGCGAACCCCGACCCCGAGATCACCCCCGAGGACGCCGACGGCCTGGCCACGGTCATCGCCACGGGCCGCAGCGACTATCCCAACCAGATCAACAACGTGCTCGCCTTCCCGGGCATCTTCCGGGGCGCCCTCGACGTGGCGGCCACCTCGATCACCGAGGGTATGAAGCTGGCGGCCGCCCGGGCGATCGCCGGGTGCGTGGCCGAGGACGACCTGGCGCCGGACCACGTCGTCCCGTCGGTGTTCGACGCCGAGGTCGCCCCCCGCGTGGCGACGGCGGTGGCGCAGGCGGCGACGGCCGAGGGCGTGGTGCGGCTCCACCGCCCGCCCCAGCCGTAAGAGCATCAGCGGATAGGTCACGCTTGTCACGGGTTGCATCTGCGTTGTTGCTGGGAGGCCTCGCTGTGGAGCTGTTTGGCGAGGTGCAGATTCCGTACTGTTCAGTGCCACTCTCGCCCTATCCGCTCGGCCTCTGAGTCGGCGGCGACGCCGGCCTCCGCGTCGAGCGCGTCGCGGGCTGCCAGGATGGTTTCCCGCATGGCTGTCCCGTCCACCACGCCCGACGTGCCCCCGGCCTGGCCCCGGGGGCAGCTGGCGGCGGCGCTCGAGGACGAGGTCGCCGGCCTGCAGACGCTCCGGCTGCTGCTGGCCCAGCCCGAATGGGTGCACCGGCGGGTCGATTCGCTCGAGTACCGGGACAGCACCACCTTCCGTCGCCGCCAGAGCGTGCACCTCACCGTGCCCGACGCGGCGTCCGTCCTGGCCATCGGCGAGACCAGCTCACGGGTCATCCCCCTGACCACGCTCCGCAAGGAGACGCTGGTCAACTTCGACTGCCGGGACGAGGCCGGCACGGCGTTGCCGGTCCTCACCCGCACCCAGCAGAGGCTGCTGCTCGGCCGGGGGATGATCGCGTGGGCCGAGGGGATCCTCGCCGCCCCGCTCTCCGCCGAGGTGACGGCCGACATCGAGGCCCTGCTGGACGCCCCGGCGACGGGCTGGGACCGGGCGCAGGACCGGTTCCTCTCGGCCGGGGGGCAGCGGGAGGCGTTGCTCGACGACGGGCTCTTCCCGCTGCTGCTCGACCAGCTCACCGACCAGTTCGTGCTGGCGACGCTGGTCCACGACCCGCCGGGCACGCAGCGGATCGTCAAGTTCTCCTACGAGGAGCAGGGGGAGCTGGCGGCCGAGCCCTGGCCCCGGGCGCCGCTGGCGGCGCTGTGCTGGATCCCCCGCCAGGCGGCGTCCGCCGCCGAGGGCCTGTTCGCCGCCGGGAGCTACCACTTCCAGGCCGACATGCCCGCCGGGGTGGACGTCCCGGTCGCCGCCCTGTGGGTCGGGTCGACGGCCGAGGACATGACGTGCGTCGACCTCGACACGGGCGGGCACATGCGCATCGCGCTGCGGTCGGCTGGGTACGAACGGGGCGTCGGCGAGGTGCGGTGGTCGCTGCGCCCGGCCCGGAGGGGGTGGCTGCGCACCGCCTGGATCGCCACGACACTCTCGGCGATCACGCTCGCCGTGGCCGCCTGGCGGCTCGACACCATCACCAGCGGCTCACCGGGGGCCGACGGTCCGTCGCCCGGCACCCTGCCCCCGGCGAGCCGCACCGAGCTCACGGCGGCGGGGATCCTGGCGCTCATCGGCACCCTCGGGGGGCTCGTGGCCCGCATCGAGGAGCACCCGCTGGTGTCACGCCTGCTGGAGTGGCCGCGGCGCCTGGCGGGCGTCGCCGCGCTCCTGCCGTTCCTGGCCGCCGGCTCGCTCGTCGTCGGCCCGACCGGGCGTGGCCGAGAGGTCCTGTGGTTGGTACTCGCCGTCATCGGGGTGCTCATCGCCGGGAT
>DASQUY010000200.1:0-2190 GCA_035641055.1 Acidimicrobiales bacterium
TGTCGGACCACGGCGTCACCGACATCTCCTTCACCGTCCCCCGCAGCGACCTGTCCACGGGCACCGAGGTGTGCGAGCGGCTGTCGGCCGAGATCGGCGCCACCGGCGTGTCGTCGGATCGCGGCATCGCCCGCGTCAGCATCATCGGCGCCGGCATGAAGTCCAACCCGGGCGTGGCGGCCACCATGTTCGAGGTGCTGGCGGCGGGCGGCATCAACATCGAGATGATCTCGACGTCGGCCATCCGCACCTCCTGCGTCGTGCGGGAGGACCAGATCGAGGAGGCGGTGCAGAGCCTGCACACCGCCTTCGGGCTGGACGCCTGAGGTCCCGGTAGCCTCTCGGCCATGCCTTCACACGTACGAGTCGGCGTCGTCGGCGCCACCGGGCAGGTCGGCGGCGTCATGCGGGCCGTGCTGGCCGAGCGCGACTTCCCCGCCTCCGAGGTCCGCTACTTCGCCTCGGCCCGCTCGGCCGGGCGCCGCTTGCCGTGGCGGGACGAGGAGATCGCCGTCGAGGACGCCGAGACGGCGGACTACTCGGGCCTCGACATCGCGCTGTTCTCGGCAGGGAAGGGGGCGTCGCAGCGGCTGGCTCCGCGGGTCGCCGCCGCCGGCGCCACCGTCGTCGACAACTCGTCGGCGTGGCGGATGCACCCCGACGTGCCCCTGGTGGTGACGGAGGTCAACCCCGAGCAGCTCGACCGCATCCCCAAGGGCATCGTCGCCAACCCCAACTGCACGACGATGGCGTTCATGCCGGTCCTGGCGCCGTTGCACCGGGAGGCCGGCCTGCGCCGGCTGGTCGTCAGCAGCTACCAGGCCGTCTCCGGCGCCGGCCTGGACGGCACCGCCGAGCTCGACGAGCAGGTGCGCAAGGTGGCGGACGGCGCCGCCGGCCTGGCGTTCGACGGCTCCGCCGTCGACATGCCGGCGCCGCACAAGTTCGCCGCCCCCATCGCCTTCAACGTCCTGCCGCTCGCGAACTCGTTCGTCGACGACGGCAGCGGCGAGACCGACGAGGAGCAGAAGCTGCGCAACGAGAGCCGGAAGATCCTCGACATCCCCGGTCTGCCGGTGTCGGTCACGTGCGTGCGGGTTCCCGTGTTCACCGGCCACTCGCTGTCGATCAACGCCACCTTCCAGCGCGACCTCGCCCCGGAGCGGGCGCTTGAGCTGTTGGCCGACGCGCCGGGCGTGGCGGTGGTCGACGTGCCGACCCCGCTGATGGCCGCCGGGACCGACCCGTGCTACGTCGGCCGTGTCCGGCGCGACCCCACGGTCGAGCACGGGCTGGCGCTGTTCGTGTCCAACGACAACCTGCGCAAGGGAGCGGCGCTCAACACCGTCCAGATCGCCGAGCTCCTCGTCGCCCGCCAGGGCTGAGGATTTCCCCCCTCACTCCGCCCAGTCGAAGGCGAGCCACTGGTCGCCGCGACGGGCGGTTCGCCACGCGTGGGGGCGCTCCCCGCCGTAGCGGACGGTGACCGCCAGGCGGTCGACACCGGGCCGGCCGGCGAGGGTCCACCGCTCGACGGCCTGCGCCAGCACGCGCTCGGCACCACGCCCGCCGTAGCCCTCCAGGCGGGCACCCGACGGGGCAGTCGACAGCGCCGCCAGGCTGCCGTCCCCGGCGTCGAGCACGCCGAGGGCGTACGCTCCGTCGGCGGGAGGGCGAGCCCGGAGCACCTGGACCAGCCGCTCTACCGGCAGCGCCAACGTCGCGTAGGAGGCCAACGCCCACGGCGCGGCGCAGGGCCCCAGGTCCATGTCGGCCCGACGGGCGAACCCGAGGGCCGTGACCACGAGGCGCTGCCGCGCCCTCCGGTCCAGACCCGCCAGCGCCGGCCCGGTCAGCTCCAGCAGCGGGGAATCGACGCCGGGCTCGGCGGTGGCCTGGTGGGCGACGAGCCGGGGAACGGCGCCGTCGGTGGCGGAAGTGGCGCCCCGCAGCGCCATGAAGCCCCCCGGCGTGACCGCCACCGTGTCGAACCCGTGGGCCACCTTGCGCAGGGCCACCACCACTTGGATCGAGAACGCGAGCGAGCACAGCCGCAACGGCACGACCAGCCGCCCGCCCGGCACCAGCTGGTCGTGCCAGGCGCGGGGGATGGTCTCGGTGCTGGCCGTGACGATGAGGGCGTCGAACGGCGCACCGACGGCAGGGGTCAACGACCGGCCGTCGCCGACC
>DASQUY010000201.1:0-9986 GCA_035641055.1 Acidimicrobiales bacterium
ACCCTGGTCGAGCTCAAGAGCCGCCGGTTGCTGCCCACCGGCGACGACGTCGACCTGGACGAGGAGCTCGCCGCCTGGGAGGAGCGCGACCTCCTGCTGCACCGGCTGGTCGAGTGCAAGACATTCAAGGGGGCGGCGACCGCGCTCCGGGCGCTGGCGGGCGAGGCCGGCCGCAGTTACCCGCGCCGCGCCGGCGTCGACGAACGGTTCGTGGGCCTCATGCCCGACCTGCTCGAGGGTGTGGACGCCGGCGACCTCCGCCGGGCCTTCCTCCGGGCGATGGCCTCCAAGCCCGAACCCCGCATCGACGTCAACCACGTCGCGCCGATCCGGGCGTCGGTGACCGACGCCGTCGCCGAGCTGGTCGACGAGCTCAGCAACCGGACCGGCCCGGTCACCTTCCGCGAGCTGACCCGCAACCAGACCGAGCGCTTGGCGGTGGTGGTGCGGTTCCTGGCGATCCTCGAGCTGTACAAAGGGGGCCTCGTCGACCTCGAGCAGGCCCGCACCTTCGGCGACATCGAGGTCGTGTGGCGCGGCGCCGAGGGCGCCCGCGAGGCGGGCGAGCTGGGCGCGCTCGACACGATCGACGCCTACGGCGGATGAGCACGCTGTTCCCCGATCCGGAGACCCGGCGGGCGATCGAGGCCATCCTCCTCGTGGGGGAGGAGCCGATCGAACCCAACCTGCTCGGGCAGCTCCTCGAGTTGTCCCCGGCGGTCGTGGAGGAGCAGTGCCGCGAGCTGGCCGCCGAGTACGAGGCGCAGGGCCGCGGCTTCGAGCTCGTCCGGGTGGCGGGGGGCTGGCGGCTGCAGACCCACCCCGACCTGGCGCCCTACGTCGAGCGGTTCGTCCTCGAGGGTCAGACCGCCAAGCTGTCGGCGGCGGCGCTGGAGACGCTGGCCGTCGTGGCGTACAAGCAGCCGATCTCGCGGGCCCAAGTGGCCGCCATCCGGGGCGTCAACGTGGACGGAGTCATGCGGACGCTCCAGCAGCGGGGCTACATCGCCGAGGTCGATCGCGACCCGGGCCCGGGCCATGCCAGCCTGTTCGGTACGACGCCGACGTTCCTCGAGCACCTCGGGCTCGACAGCCTCGACGAGCTGCCACCCCTGGCGGCCTTCGTGCCCGGCGCAGAGGTCGTGGAGCAGCTCGAGGACGGCCTCCGTCCCGACGACCCGTTCGGTGACGTCCCGTCCTGAGAGAGTGCAGAAGATCCTGGCCCGGGCGGGACTCGGCAGTCGCCGGGCCTGCGAAACGCTGATCGCCGCCGGGCGGGTCCGCGTCAACGGTGTGGTGGCCACGCTCGGCGACCGCGCCGACGCCGAGACCGACCGGATCGAGGTCGACGGCGCCGCCGTGGGCGTTCGGCCCGGGCTCGTCCACTACCTGCTCAACAAGCCGAGAGGCGTCGTGACCACGGCCTCGGATCCCCAGGGCCGCCCGACCGTCGTGGGGCTGGTCCCCGCCGAGCCCCGGGTGTTCCCGGTCGGTCGGCTCGACGCCGACACCGAGGGCCTGCTGCTGCTCACCAACGACGGCGAGCTGGCCAACCGGCTGACCCACCCGTCGTTCGGCGTCGACAAGGAGTACCTCGCCGAGGTCGAGGGCCGGCCCGGGCGCGGCGCGCTGCGGCGGCTGCGCGAGGGGGTCGAGCTGGAGGACGGCCCGACGGCGCCCGCCAAGGTCTCGCTGGTCGGAGGCCTCCTGCGGATCACCCTGCACGAGGGCCGCAAACGGCAGGTACGCCGGATGTGCGAGGCGGTCGGCCACCCCGTCCGCCGGCTCGTGCGCGTCCGCATCGGACCGATCGCCGACCACCGGTTGGCACCGGGGGAGTGGCGATCCCTGACGCAACAGGAGGTCCGGGCCCTCGAGCGGGCCGCGGCGGGCTCGGCCGGAGAACCGTAGTGCCAGGGCACTAGGGTTGATCTGCCATGCCCATCGCCGTGCGAGCCCTGCGGGGCGCGACCACTCTGGATGTCGACGAGAAGGAGCATCTGTTCGAGCGCGTCATCGCCCTGCTGGAGGCCTTGTTCGAACGCAACGCCCTCCGCCACGACGACCTGATCAGCGTGCTGTTCACCGCGACCGGCGACGTCCACTCGGCGTTCCCGGCCGAGGCCGCCCGCAAGTTCGGGCTCGGCGACGTCCCGCTGATGTGTGCCCGCGAGCTCGATGTCGACGGCGGCACGCCGCGGTGCGTCCGGGTGATGATCCACCTCGCCTCCGACGTCCCCCGCGACCAGCTCCACCACGTCTACCTCGAAGGCGCGCGGAACCTGCGCGACGACCTTCCCAGCTGATGCTCGGACGCCCGCCGGAGCCGGGGCGCGCCGTCGTGGTCGGCACGGGCCTGGTCGGGGGCTCGATCGGCATGCGGTTGCGGCGGGCCGGCTGGCACGTGACGGGTCGCGACCTCGACGACGACCGGGCCAAGCGGGCGCTGGAGCTGGGTGCCCTGGACGAGATCGGCGACGACCCCGAGGCCGGTGTCACGTTCATCGCCACGCCGGCGCGGACCGTCGCCGAGCAGGCCCGGCGCGCCCTCGACGCCGGCCCGGGGGTGGTGACCGACGTCGGCTCGGTGAAGGCGTCGATCGTCGAGGCCGTGGCCGATCCCCGGTTCGTGGGGGGCCACCCGATGGCCGGATCCGAGCAGGAGGGGGTCGACGGGGCCACCCCCGACCTGTTCGAGGGCGCGACCTGGGTGCTCACGCCGACGGCCGGGACCGACGCCGCCGCCTACGCCCAGGTGCGCCAGACCGTCGGGGCGCTGGGCGCCGAGGTGGTGGCGTTGCCGCCCGACCGCCACGACGTGCTGGTCGCCATCGTGTCGCACGTGCCCCACCTCACGGCGGCCACGCTCATGCGGCTGGCCGACGGCCGGCGGGAGGAACACCGGGCGTTGCTGCGGCTGGCGGCGGGCGGCTTCCGGGACATGACCCGGATCGCGGCCGGGCATCCCGGCATCTGGCCCGACATCTGCGGCGACAACCGGACGGCCATCCTCGAGGTGCTCGACGAGCTGACCGAGGGCCTCGGCCGCATGCGGGCCATCGTGGCGGAGGGCGACCGCGAGCAGCTTCTCGACGGGTTGGAGCGGGCCCGGGCAGCCCGGGTGAACCTGCCGGCCCGCCTGCCCGCCGCCGCGGACCTGCGCGAGCTGCGCGTGCCCGTGCCCGACCGTCCCGGCGTACTGGCCGATGTGACGACGCTGGCCACCGATCTCGACGTGAACATCGTCGACCTGGAGATCGCCCACTCGAGCGAGGGGGCGCAGGGCGTGCTGATCCTGTTGGTCGAGGCCCGCGCCGTCGAGGTCCTCCGCGACGGCTTGGTGGCCCGTGGCTACCGGCCGTCCGTGCACGCGGTGGAGCCCCCGCCCCCGTGACCTCGAGAAGTCCCCCGGACGGCGGGGTGCTGGCGATCGAGCCGATCGTGGGTCCGCTCGACGCCACGGTGACCGTGCCGGGATCGAAGAGCCTGACCAACCGGGCGCTGGTCTGTGCGGCGCTGGCGGAGGGGACGTCGCTGATCGAGGGCGCCCTGGTGGCGGACGACACCGAAGCCATGGCGGAGGCCCTCCGACGGCTCGGCGCGGGGATAGAGCCCGTCCCCGGGGCGCCGGGTGCCGCCGGCCGGCTCGCCGTGTGTGGCACGGGCGGGGCGCTGCGGCCGGGACCCGTGTCGCTCGACGCCCGCTCGTCCGGGACGACCAGCCGCTTCCTGCTGCCCGTCCTGGCGCTGGGCGAGGGACGCTACCGGCTCGACGGCGCTCCGAGCCTGCGGGCCCGTCCCATGGAGCCGGCGCTGGCCGGGATCGAGGCGCTGGGAGCCCGCGTCGAGGCCCACGACGTGCCCGGGCACCTGCCCGTCACCGTCGTGGCGCCGGGCGGGCTGGCCGGGGGATGCCTCGACGTCCCCGGGGACGTGTCGAGCCAGTACGTGTCCGGGCTCCTGCTGGCGGCGCCGTACACACGAGACGGGGTCCGCCTGCGGGTGACGACGCCGCTGGTGGGGCGTCCGTTCGTCGACCTCACGCTGGCCGTGATGGCGGCCTTCGGCGTGGACGCCGACATCGCCGAGGACGCCCTCACGTTCGCGGTGCCGGCAGGCCGCTATGGGGCCACCGAGTACGCGGTGGAGCCCGATGCGTCGGCGGCGTCGTATCTGCTGGCCGCCGCCGCCATCTGTGGCGGCCGGGTGACGGTGCCGGGCCTGACCGACACCCGGCAGGGCGACGCCCGCTTCGCCGACCTCCTCGGTGCCATGGGTGCCCGGGTCGAGCGGTCCGCTGCTGGAACGACGGTGATCGGACCGGACCCTGCCGGCCACCCCGCCGAGCTGCGCGGCGTCGGTGAGGTCGACATGTCGGCCATGCCGGATATGACGCAGACGCTGGCGGTCGTGGCGATCTTCGCCGACCGTCCGACCCGGATCCGGGGCGTGGGCTTCATCCGCGGCCACGAGACCGACCGGATCGCCGCGGTCGTGCGGGAGCTGCGGCAGTGCCGCATCGACGCCCGCGAGGAGCCCGACGGCCTTGTCGTCCACCCGGGAAGCCCGCAGCCGGCCCGCATCGAGACGTACGGCGACCACCGGATGGCCATGAGCTTCGCCCTGGTGGGGCTCCGCGCGCCCGGCATCGAGATCGCGGATCCGGGCTGTGTCGCCAAGACGTTCCCCGGGTACTGGGAGGCGCTCGATCGGCTCCGCGGCGGTTGAGTCTGGCTAGGGTTCCCCCCTCGTGAAGGTGATCGCCATCGACGGGCCCGCCGGGTCCGGCAAGTCGACGGTCGCCCGTCGCCTGGCTACCCACCTGGGACTCGGCTACCTCGACACGGGCGCCATGTACCGCGCCGTGACGTTCGCGGCGCTGCGACACGGCATCGACCCCGCCGACGCCGGCCCGGTGGCCGAGCTGGCCCGGGCGGTCGACCTCGATGTGGGGCCCGACCACGTGCGGGTCGACGGGGTCGACGCCACCATCGAGATCCGCGGGCCCGAGGTGTCGCGGGCGGTGTCGCTGGTGGCCGCGAACCACGAGGTGCGGGCTGAGCTCGTGCTTCGGCAGCGGGAGTGGGCGCGCGAGCGGTCCGGTGGAGTCGTCGAGGGCCGGGACATCGGCACGGTCGTGTTTCCCGACGCCGCCCTCAAGGTGTACCTCACCGCCCGGCCCCACGTGCGGGCCGATCGCCGGGCGGCCGAGGTGTCCGACCTCGACTACGAGACGGTCGCCGCCGACATGGCTCGACGCGACGCGCTGGACCAGGGCCGCGACGCCGATCCGCTGCGCCCGGCCGACGACGCCATCAGGATCGACACCAGCGACATGAGCGTCGACGACATCGTGTCCGACCTGGTGGGGAGGCTCGCCGGCCTGAGCGGCAGCGGGAGCGGGACGCGTGGCTGAGGGCGAGGCACCGACGCGTGTCGAACCCGTCGACGTCCATCCCCCCACGCGGCTGGAGCGGGGGGCCTACGGGGCGGTGCGGCTGTTGTTCCGGGGAGTGGCCACGCCGTACTTCCGCCTCGAGGTCCACGGCCGCGCCCATGTGCCCGCCGACGGGCCGTTCGTGCTGGCCCCGGTCCACCGGTCCAACCTCGACTTCATCCTCGCCTCCACCCTCACCCGCACGCGCATGCGCTACATGGGCAAGGCGTCCATCTGGAAGTGGGAGTGGGGCGGCAAGTTCGTGTCCCTGCTGGGCGGGTTCCCGGTCCACCGGGGCACGGCTGACCGCGAGGCGCTGCGCACCTGCCTGCGCGTGATCGAAAACGGCGAGCCGGTCGTCCTGTTTCCCGAGGGCACCCGTCGGCACGGTCCGGTGGTGGAGGACCTGTTCGACGGCCCGGCCTACGTGGCCCTCCGCACCGGTGTGCCGCTCGTGCCCGTCGGGATCGGGGGCTCGGACAAGGCGATGCCGGTGGGGTCCAAGCTCATCAGGCCTCACAAGATCGTGCTGGTGGCGGGGGAGCCCATCGTCCCGCCGCCGGGCGACGGTTCGGGGCACGTGCGCCGGCGCGTGGTGCGGGAGCTGACCGCTGAGCTCCAGTCGGCCGTGCAGGCGCTCTACGACGAGGCCTGCGAGCGGGCTGACTGACCGTAGCGGCCGCAGCCATCGCTACTTCCCCAGGGGAGTGAGCAGATCGCCGGTTTCCAGGAAGGTCTTGAGGTTGGCGAGCACCTCGGGCCACCCGCCGGTTTCTGCCCGCTGACCACTCGCGGCCCGAAGCATCTCACTCCCGGGGATGAAGCCCTCGTGGATGACCGTGAGCTTGACGGCATCACCGAACGGTTGGATCTCGAACCGCACGCGGCTGCGGGGTTCCTTGCGGAGCTCGGCGAGCCGCTCCTCGCTCCAGCCGAACAGCTCGGCGTGCTCGGGCTGGTAGTTGTGCCATGTGTACGCGAGGCGCCGGTAGGGCTCGGATTCCAGCACGAGCTGGTCGAGGTCACGGGGCTCGTCGTCGGGTGTGGGTTGGGAGAGCACCTTTGAGCCGACCTTCCAGTCGGACAGCTGCCCGTGGCCCCAGTAACGACGGGTGAACGCCGGGTCGGTCAGCGCCTGCCACAGCTTCTCCGGCGTTGTCTTGATGTAGGTCACGTACACGAACTCGGTCTCGGACACGGCGTTCTCCTCCAGAGCGCGCTTCAGATCCGCGAGCGCCTCAGCGCGCCCGCGGTCGTACCGGTTGATCCATCGCTCGGCGATGTCGTTGATGGGAGCCGCATTGAGGAAGTGGAGCTTCTCCCGTCCCTGCCGCACCGTGGTCACTAGCTCGGCCTCTTCGAGGACGGCGAGATGCTTGGTGACCGACTGGCGCACCATGGCGAGCCCGGAGCAGAGTTCGCGCAGGCTCTGCCCGTTCCGCTCGCGCAGGCGATCGAGCAGCTGGCGCCTGCTCGGGTCAGCCAAGGCTCGGAAAACGGCGTCCATCATCATCCTCAAACATGCAGCCGCTTGGCTGCGTCTCCATTATGCAGCCAAATGGCTGCATGTCAAGGACTTCGCTCGCGACTACCTTCACCGCCGTCGAGCAAGCTGATCCGATGCCGACTGTCCAGTCGTGGATCTCGCCCAAGGCGCGCAAAGGCAAGCCGAGTGACATCGCCGGTCGGGGCTTGTTCGCGGTCGCGCCGATCGCCGCTGGCGAGGTCGTCGCCGTCAAGGGCGGCCACATCGTCGATACCGACACCATGCTGGCCCTCCCGGAGAAGCTGCGGAACTCCGAGATCCAGATCGCCGAAGGGCTCCACCTCGTCGCTCTGACCGACGACGAGTACGAGCCGGTGATGCTCTTCATCAACCACTCGTGCGAGCCCAACGTCGGCTTCGCCGGCAACGTCGTCCTCGTCGCCATGCGCGACATCGAGGCCGACGAGGAGCTGACGACCGACTACGCCCTGTTCGACGTCCCGACGACAACGATGACCTGCTCCTGCGGCACGCCGAGCTGCCGGGGAACGATCATCGGCGACGACTGGCGCCGTCCCGACCTCCGACGGCGCTATCGGGGTTGGTTCTCGCGCTACCTGGCCGACCGCCAGGCCAGGCTGCCGGCTGAACACATTCCTTGACACGCATATGTCTTAGTCGGCATATTGGGTCGGTGGACACGTTCGCGGCTCTGGCCGAACCGACTCGCCGCCGCATCCTTGACCATCTCCGCGGGTCGGAGCGCAGCGTGGGTGAGCTCGTGGACACGCTCTCGGTGAGCCAACCCACGATGTCCAAGCACCTCAAGGTGCTACGCGAGGGCGGGTTCGTGTCGTGCCGCGTCGCCGGGCAGCAGCGCATCTACGCCCTCGAGCCTCGGCCGCTGCAGGCGCTCGACGAGTGGCTCGAGCCGTACCGCCGGATGTGGACGCACCACCTCGACGCCCTCGAGCGTCATCTCGACGACCAGGAGGAGCCATGAGCTCACGCGCCTTCGAACCCGGCCCGCTGGCCGACGTCGCCTGCCGTGCCGACGGCGATCGATGGACGCTTGTCTTCGTCCGCGACCTGGCGCACCCCCCCGAGAACGTGTGGGCGGCGCTTACCGACCCCGAGCGGCTGCGCGCCTGGTCGCCCTACACCGCCGATCGCAACCTCGGCAGCGTCGGCGACGTGGTGCTGACCATGATCGACGGCGATGTCACCGAGGACCTTCCGGCCTCGGTGACGCGTGCCGAGCGGCCGCGCCTCCTCGAGTACACGTGGGGGACCGATGTCGTGTGCTGGGAGCTGGTTGCCACCGACTCCGGCACCCGGTTGACGCTCCGGCACACGCTCGGCGAGCGCGGGTCGGCCCCGAAGGCAGCCGCCGGCTGGCACCTCTGCCTGGTCGTCGCCGAGCAGATGCTCGACGGGACACCGCTCGACCCGATCCGGGGAATGGACGCCATGAACTACGGGTGGCAGGACCTGCACGACGCCTACGCCGAGAAGCTGGACATCCCAGACCTCAGCTAGCCAGCAGCGCCACCGTGTCCGTGCCGGGTGCGACCGTGTGGAGGCGGATGTCCCGAAAGCCGGCAGCCATGGCGTCGGAGCGGAGTTCGTCACGAGTGGGCAGGCGCCAGCTGTGTTCGGTCACCCGCAGGGCCAGGTCGAGGTGGCGCACGATGGGCAACCGGCCCGGAACGGCGGTGACCACGACGACGTGGCCGGAGCTGAGCTGGCGGAGCAGCCTCATCACGCCGGCCCGGTCTTCGGGCGGCCAGTAGTAGATGTTCTGCGCCAAGACGACGAGGTCGTAGCGACGGCGAAGGTTGTCGGGCAGGTCGGTGACGTCGGCGACCTCGAGCCGGCACCTGCCAGCGAGCGACCAGTCGTGCACGTTGCGCTCGGCTTCGTGCAGCGCGTCCGCGTCGACGTCGACGCCGGTCAGGTGCGCGTTGGGGCTCGCGGCTGCGATCCAGCGCAGGTTCACGCCGGTTCCACAGCCGACGTCGAGGACGGTCGCCGGTGCGCAGTGCTCGGCAACCGCGGCCAGGAATGGCCCCACGACGTGCTCGGCCAGGCGCGAGGCACGGGCGATGACGTTCCCAACGCCGTCGAGGTAGTTGCTGCGCGGAGCCCCCTCGAGGTGCGCCTTCAGCCGCTGGTCGATCGGGCCGTCGTAGACGATGAGCTCCTCCACGAGCCCGGCGACGTCGTCGGCGTCGCCGCTCGCGATCGCCTCGAGGCGCCGGCCCTTGGCCGAGAATCGCCCGTTGCGCTCACGCACCTCGCCCAGCGCCACGCCGAGCCGCAGCAGCGATTCGACGAGCTCGACCTCCGAGAGCCCCGCACTACCTGCGACCTCGCGTGCCGTGCCGGGCTTGCCGACCAGTGCCCGGGCGAGTCCTGAGCGCGAGGCGACGCCGAGAAACTGCAGCCGCAGCCACGCATCGAGATCCCGCAGGGCCGCCGCCCGCCCGACGCGGTGCGGCAGGCCGGCGAGGTGGCGCACGATTCCGACCGCCGTACGTCTCCTCACGAGACGAGTCTTCCAGAGGGTCACCCGAAGAAGCCGCCGAGGATGGCGTTGGGTGATTGCCAACCGGCGCCGCCGTCGCGGGCTTCGGGGGTGCAGGCGGTGATGGTGGTGCCGGCGGCGTGGTGGCGGCGACGCAGGACGCCCGACCCTCGCGGTTTGTTGGCGGGCGGGGGGTTGGGAGGTCGGATCCACGTGCCATCCGGCCGGTAGAACCGGGGGTGCCCGTCGACTAGCCGGCCCCAGTGGCCGCCTTCGTGCACCAGCCGATGATGGTGTCGGCAGAGGAGGCACAGGTTGTCGATGTCGGTGGGGCCGCCGTGCTCCCACCAGCGCACGTGATGGGCGTCGACGTGGCGGGCCTGACAGCCCGGGACGGCGCAGCCGGGTCCGTCACGGAACCGCAGGGCTCGGCGCTGGGAGCGGTTGGCCACGCGTTGGCTGCGCCCCAGGTTGAGGGGCTGGCCGTCGCGGTGGACGAGGGGGCGGAGGCGGGCGTCGCAGGCCAGGCGGCGGGC
>DASQUY010000202.1:0-4235 GCA_035641055.1 Acidimicrobiales bacterium
TGCGACGGGTCCGGGGCGCACAGCACCCGGCGGCCATCGGCCCGGCGCCCGCCTGGCGTTCGCCGGCGATCCGATTCGGCGACCAGGTGCTCGATGCCGGGCACAAGGTCGACGCCGCCGAGATGCAGCGGTTCCTCACGAGCCTCGCGGCCGGTATTCAGCGCAGCCTGACCGAGACCGACGGCCGCGCCGACCGTTGACCGCTGACGGAGATGGCGCTCACCGAGGCCGCCCGCAACTTCAACTGGCTGCTCAGCCACTTCGTGGAGGAGACGGCGGGCGTCAGCGGCGCGGTCGCCGTGTCGTCGGATGGGCTGCTCATCGCCCGCTCCCGGTCGCTGGACCCGAGAGGGGGCGAGCAGCTCTGTGCCCTCATCGCGGGATGCGCCAGCATGGCCCAGGCCATCGACCGCCTGCTCGAGCGGGACGGGGTCGAGCGGGTCATCGTGGCCATGCAGCGCGGCTTCCTCTTCGTGTGCTCGATCGCCGACGGCAGCTGCCTGGGGGTGGTCGCCACCCGCGATTGCGACGTCGGCTCCGTCGGCTACCAGGCCACCGAGCTGGTGGCCAAGGTTGGCGAGATCCTCACGCCGGCCCTGCGGGAGGAGCTCAAGGCCCGAGCCGGGTCGGCGTAGGCCGGAAGCGGCGGCCTCCCTTCCCGAACTTGCGGTGGTTAGGGACGTCATAGCGCCCTCAACCACCGCAAGTTCGTCAGGAGGAGGGCCCGTCGGCGGCGACGGTGCGGGCCCAGGCGTAGTCGGGCTTGCCGGCCGGCGACCGCCGCACCCGGTCGACCCACCGGAACGCCTTGGGCACCTTGTAGCCGGCGAGGCGGCCACGGCAGTGCGCCCGGAGCTCTTCGTCGGGAGGGGCCTCGGACCTCCGCCGGGCCGCCAGCACGGCCACGATCTCCTGGCCCCACCGTTCGCTCGGCCGGCTCGTCACGATGGCGTCGGCGACGGCGGGGTGCGCCGTCAGCGCCGCCTCGACCTCCTCGGCGAACACCTTCTCGCCGCCCGTGTTGATGGTCACGGCGTCGCGACCCAGGAACTCGACCGTGCCGTCGGCCAGCAGGCGGACCCGGTCGCCGGCGACGGCGTGGCGCACGCCGTCGATCACCGGAAAGGTGGCTGCCGTCCTCGCCGGGTCCCCGAGGTACCCCAACGGCACACGGCCCGCCTGGGCGAGCCAGCCGATCTCGCCGTCGCCCGGCGCCAGGCGACCGCGGCGATCCGCCGACAGCACGGCGGCGTGGGGGCCGGGCGAGAACGTCGACCTGTCGCCGCCGACGGCCTGGCGCCCCGTCTCCGACGAGCCCAGCACGTCCACGATGCGCAGCTCCGGCAGCCGCTCCCGCAGGCGGGCCTTGGTGGAGGCGGACAGCACGGCGCCGCCCGACAGCAGGAACCGCAGGCTCGAAAGGTCGTAGCGGCGGGCGTCCATCTCCTCCAGCAGCGGCCGGGCGAACGGGTCACCCACGATCTGCAGCGCGGTGACCCGCTCGCGCTCGCAGGTGGCGAGAACGTCGGCCGGATCGAACCGGGTCGGGTCGCGCGGCATCACGACCGTGCCCCCGGAGACGAAGCACGAGATGGCGTTCCAATGGGCCGCGCCGTGCATCAGCGGTGCCGCGGGAAGCGCACGCAGCGCGTCCCGGCGTTGGGCGACACGCACCAGGTCGTCGGCCGTCCCCGCGACGCCGAGGCAGGTGGCGAGGAAGTCGCCCTGGCGCCACAGCACGCCCTTGGGGGCGCCCGTGGTGCCGCCGGTGTAGAGGATGTAGCGGTCGTCGGCCGACAGGCCGCTCGGCGTGAGGGGCTCGGCCTGGACCAGCGCCTTCTCGTAGTCGACGGCGCCGGACGTGCTGCCCGAGGTCGCCGATCCGTCGTCGACCTCTAGCAGCAGGCGGATGCCCGGCAGCTCGGAGAGTGCCTCGGCCAGCGTGGGCGCCAACGATGCGTGGTAGATGACGGCCACGGCCGCGCTGTCCCGCAGGACGTAGGCCAGCTCGGCGGCCACGTAGTGATAGTTGACGTTGACGGCCGCGCACCCGGCCTTCCAGGCTCCGAGCATCCCCTCGAGGTACTCCGGGCCGTTGTGGAGGTAGAGGGCCACGTGATCGTGCGGCGACTCCCACGGGTCCCCGACGGCCGGGTCGGGATCGCGGCGCCGGCCCAGGCCCGCCGCCGCCAGGGCGCCCGCCAGGCCGCGGGTGCGGTCGGTCACCTCCCGCCACGTGAGCCGGCGGTACGTGCCGGCCGAGCCGTCGGCGGCCCGAGCCATGCCTCCCGCTCCCACGGCCGCTCGGGCCGGGGCCACGATGCACTCGCGCTGGGGCACCGCGGTGGCGATGGCCTCGTGGAGGGCGGCGACGTTGTGGTCGCCGGTGCGGTGGGCGTCGCCGCGACCGGCGCTCGCACCCGGCGTCATCCGTCGGCGCGTTGCTGCAGCAGCAGGCTCTGCGCCGCCCGGCCCAGCCGCCCGGCCTCGTCGTAGACCACGCTCTCCGCGAGCGCCATGCCCTGATCGCTCGGCAGGGTCAGGGCGTCGAGGCCGATCCAGGCGCCCTCCGGCGCCCGAGCGAGGTGCAGCGTCAGGTCGGGGTTGAGGAAGATCCACCGGTCGGGCGGCAGCACCCAGGACACGCCGTTGCCGAAGTCGGCGGCGGCGGCCGCCCGCTGCACGCCGGTCGGCTCCTCGTCGTCCACGACCGGCCGCCGCAGGCGGAACCACGCCCGGGCCGGGCCGGGCTGGTCGAACGATCCGCCGACGAAGCGCAGCTCCATGCCGGTGCGATGGAAGGCGGGCAGGTCCGTGTCGGCGAACGCGGCCGACGTCTCCATGCCGGCTTCGGGCCCCGGCTCGAGCAGCGAGCGGTGGCCCTCACCGGTGGGCAGCTCCGCGCAGCGGATGGCGACCGCGTGGGCGCGGACCACCTCGGCCTCCAGGTCTCCGGCGCTCACCGACGCGCCGATGCCGACGACGCGACGGCCGGGCCGGGGCACGGAGATGTCCACGGCTAACGCCTCCAGCGGCACGGGCCGCATCAGCTCCACGGTCAGGCGGGTGACGGCGAAGTCGGGGCCGGCCGTGCGCTCCACGGCGCGGGCGACGAGCGCGGCCACCGCGCCCCCGTGCTGGTGGCGGGGGTCCCACGGGCCGCGGGTGTGCTCGGTGGGCACGAACTCGAGGCCGCGGCGCGTGAAGAGCGGCTCGTCCGGCATGGGCGCATACCCTACTGGCGATGCCGGATGCCCCACTCGATGCCCGCGAGCGGTCGGAGCTGTGCGAGCTGTTCCTGGCGGTCGGCCCCGACGCCCCGACGCTGTGCGAGGGGTGGACCACGCTCGACCTCGCCGCCCACCTCGTCGTGCGCGAGCGCGATCCCCGGTCGGGGTTCGCCATCCTCGGCGGCGAGCGCTTCGCCGAGCTCGCCCGCACGCTGATGGACGGCGCCCGCGCCCAGGGCTACGAGCGCCTCGTCGAGCGGCTGCGCGCCGGCCCGCCCCTCGTGCCCTGGCGGCTCCCGCCGCTGCGCCAAGCGCTCAACCTCAGCGAGTGGTTCGTCCACCACGAGGATGTGCGCCGTGGTGGGGGCGACTCCGCGGCCCGCACCGACCGCCCGGACCTCGACGCCGCGCTGTGGGCGCTCCTGCGGCGGGGGTCGCGGCTGATGCTGCGCAAGGTCCGGGGCGTCGGCGTGGCGCTGGACGCCCCCGGGTTCGGCGAGATCCCAGCCCGGGGCGGGGGGCCCACCGTGCGGCTGACCGGCCACCCCCAGGAGCTGATGCTCTACCTCAATGGCCGACGCACGGCGGCCGACCTCGAGGTCACCGGGCCCGACGCCGCCACGTCCGTCGTGGAGACGGCCCCCCTGGGGTTCTGACCTACCCCTACACGAACTTGCGGTGGTTAGGGGTGCTATGGCGCCCTTAACCACCGCAAGTTCGCGGTTGGGTTTCAGCGCTTGCGGGCGATCGTGAGGCCGTCGAAGGCCGGCAGCACGACCACGTCGGTGCGGTCGTCGGCCGCTACGCGGTCGTTGAACGCGCGGATGGCACGCAGATTGTCGTCGGGCTGGCGGTCGCTGTCCTCTCCGCCGCCGTCGACCACCCGACCGGACCACAGCACGTTGTCGGCCAGCAGCAGCCCGCCTGTCCGCAGCCGGGGCACCAGCTCGTCCCAGTAGTCGCGGTAGCCGCCCTTGTCGGCATCGATGAACGCCAGGTCGAGGT
>DASQUY010000203.1:0-10464 GCA_035641055.1 Acidimicrobiales bacterium
TGCTGTAGACGATGGGCCGGATGCCGTCTGGCGCCGCCAGCACGGGGACCGATGTCACCAGCGTGCCGGGGGCGAGCGTCTGGGTGTCGGGCCCGGCCTCCAGCACCTCGGCCGCGAACTCGTGGCCCATGTACACGTCGCGGTCGAGGTCGAGGTCCTCCTGGGCACCGAGCTGCGGGAGGCCCTCGACCGCCTTGCCGAGCTCGAGCGCCCGCGGGGCGTGCTGGGCGAAGTGCAGGTCGGAGCCGCAGATGCCGCACGCCCGCACCTGCACCAGCACCTGCCCCGTCGTCGGCGTGGGCTCGGGAACGTCGTCGCGCACGACGATCTCCCCCCGGTTGAGGACGGCAGCACGCATCGAACCCCCTTGGCAACGACTGTTACCAGACTACACGGCCCTTCACTACCCGAACTTGCGGTGGTTAGAGGGGCTATGACCCCCCTATCCACCGCAAGTTCGGCCTTGGGGGTTATCCGAGCAGATCGAAGTCGTCGGGGTTCGGACGCAGGGTCCGTTGCCAGTACTCGAGCAGCGTGAACGGCCAGTTCTGGGCGACGTGGCCGTTCTCGTTCTTGTACCAGGAGTTCACGTCAGAGGCACCCCACGCCATCCGGGCGTTCTCGGCGTCGACCTGCTCGTTGAACTCGTCGTGCACGTCCTTGCGCACGTCGAGGGCGCGGTGGCCGCCCTCCAGCAGCATGCGCAGGCACCCCAGGATGTACCGGACCCCGCACTCCGAGAAGTAGAAGATGCTGCCGTTGACGACGATGTTGGTGTTGGGCCCGTAGAGGCAGAACAGGTTGGGGAAGCCCGGGATGGTCACGCCGAGGTAGGCGCGGGCGTCGCCCGCCCAGTGCTCGTGCAGGTCGACGCCGCCCCGACCGGTGACCGTCATCGGCGTGAGAAACTTCGACGCCTGGAAGCCGGTGCCAAAGACGATGACGTCGACGTCGTGGGCCTCGCCGTCGACGCTGGCGACGCCGTCGGGCGTGATCTCGCGGATCGGGGTGGTGACGAGCCGCACGTTGTCGCGGGTGAGCGCGCTCGCCCAGGCGCCGTTGTCGCGCAGGATGCGCTTGGCACCCGGCGGGTAGGTGGGCACAACGGCCGACTGCAGATCGGGCCGATCCGCGAACTCCGCGCAGAGGTACTGCGTGAGGATCCCCCGCATCATGTCGTTCTGGGCACTGACGGACCGGTCCTGGGGTTGCCACGACTCGTCCACCCGCGCCAGTTCGAGCGTGCCGTCACCCATCCACCAGAAGATGCAGAAGCGGTGCCACTCGCTGTACGAGGGCAGGCAGCGGTAGAGCCAGCGCAGACCCGGCGGCACCTCGTCGTGGTACTCGGGTGTGGGCACCATCCACGGCGGCGTCCGCTGGAACACCGTGAGCTCGCCGACGAGCGGCGCGATCTCGGGGATGATCTGGAACGCGCTGGCCCCGGTGCCGATCACCGCGACCCGCTTACCTCGCAGGTCGACGTCGTGGTCCCAGCGCGCCGAGTGGAACGCCGGCCCGACGAACGAGTCGCGCCCCGGGATGTCGGGGAGCGACGGCCGGTTGAGCTGGCCGACGGCGCTGATCACCGCGTCCGCGGCCAGCGACTCCTCGGTGCCGTCCGCCCGCCGGACCCGCACCGTCCACCGCCGGTCCTCCTCGGACCAGGTGGCGGAGAGCACCTCGGTGCGGAAGCGGATGTGCTCGCCGATGCCGAAGGCGTCGACGCAGTCGCGGAGGTAGCCGTGCAGCACGTCCTGGGTCGAGAAGAACAGCGGCCAGTCGTGCCGCTGGGCGAACGAGTAGCTGTAGTTGTGGTTCGGGTTGTCCACCCGGCAGCCCGGGTAGCTGTTCTCGTACCACGTGCCGCCCACGTCGTCGTTCTTCTCGAGGACGACGAACGGGATGCCCGCCTGCTGCAGGCGGTGGGCGGAGAGGATGCCGGACATGCCGGCGCCGATGATCGCCACCCGGAAGTCGACGCCGGGCGCGACCTCGTCCTCCCGCCAGCCCGGCGCCCGGCGGTCCTCGCCGCGGTGGGCGAGCTCCTCCTCGAGCAGCGGCAGGTACTCCCCCATGCCCGAGAAGCCGACCGCGTGCTCCATGATCCGCAGGACGTCCTCGTCCGAGGGCGGCGGCGCCGGCCGGCAACCCCCATCGCGGAAGCGGATGAGCGCGTCGAGCGCGAGCTCGCGAACGTGAGCCTGCTGCTCGTCCGTCAATCCGGCCTGCGGCATGGCGGCCAGGAGCGGGTTGGGACGGAGGTCCTCCCGCAGCAGCGACAGGTCGCCGGTGACGTAGGCGAGCGCCGGCAACAGCGGCGGGACCACCGCTTCGTCGAGGATGCGGCGGAGCTCGTCGTCGGACTCGGTGATCGGCTCGATGGGGCGGACGAACGGGCTCGACGAGGAGGGAACCACGGTGGTGTCAGCCATGGCGCGCCCCCACCTCCGAGACGACGCCCTTCGGCTCGCGCTGACGCATGAAGCCGAACATGTAACCGGCGACCCTGCGCATCTGGATCTCCTCCGCTCCCTCGGTGATGCGGTAACGGCGGTGGTGGCGGTAGATGTGCTCGAAGGGCATGTGCCGCGAGTAGCCGAGGCCGCCGTGGACCTGCATGGCCCGGTCGGCGGCCTCGCAGCACAGGCGGTTGGCCCAGTAGTTGCACATCGACACCTTGTCGGATTGGGAGAACGCCCCGTACGTGTCCATCAGCCAGGCCGTCTTGTGGATGAGCGCCCGCAGCATCTCGCACTGGGTCTGCAGCTCGACCAGCGGGAACTGGATCCCCTGGTTGGTGGCCAGAGGCTTGCCGAAGGGCTTGCGCTCCTTGGCGTACTCGACGGCCCGGTCGACGCAGAACTGCGCCGCCCCCAGGCTCGAGGCCGCCTGACGGATGCGGTTCTCGTTGAAGAAGTGCTGCACCACCTGCAACCCCCGTCCCTCGCCGCCGAAGATGGCGCCGTCCGGCACCCGCACGTCGGTGAGGCGGATGTGGGCGTGGTCGGTGGGCATGTTGAACGTCCACAGGAACTCGAGCACCTCGAAGCCGGGGCTGTCGGTCGGCACCAGGAACGCGGTGATCCCGTCCCCGTCCCCGGGCTCGCCGCTGGTGCGGGCGAAGACGAGGTCGTGGCTGGCGGCGTGCATGCCGGAGTTCCAGGTCTTCTCGCCGTTGATGACCCACTCGTCGCCGTCACGCACGGCCGTGGTCTCCATGTGGGTGGCGTCGGAGCCGTGCGCCGGCTCGGTGATGCCGAAGGCGAAGCCCCGCCGTCCCTCGGCCAGGTCGTCGATCCAGGCGGTCTTCTGCTCCTCGGTGCCGTAGAGGATCATCAGCAGCAGCCCGACGTTGTTCCCGACGATCGAGTGCTCGTTCTGCAGGTCGTTGTGCAGGCCCAGGCCCTTGCGGGCCAGGTGCTCGCGGATGACGGCCATCCCCAGGTTGGTGCCGTCCTGGCCGCCGTACTCCTTGGGGAAGGGGTAGCGGTAGTGGCCGGCGGCGTCGGCGCGGCGGCGGGCCTCCCGGAGGAGCTCCCCCCACTCGCGGGTGGGGAGCCCGCCACGTTCCCAGTCAGTGCGGGCATCCTCTCGGCGATGGTCGAAGAACCGGATGTTGTCGTCCCGGGCCTCGAGGGGCTTGATCTCGCGTTCGATGAACTCGTCGAGCTCGACGAGGTAGTCGGCCAGGTCCTTGGGGATGTCGAAATCCACGGTGTGCCTTTCGCTCGCTGACGATCCGCCTAGCGCCCTACGAAGTGGGGCTCGCGCCGCTCGAGGAACGACGCCACGCCCTCGCGGTGGTCCTCAGTCTGGAACAGCTCGCCCAGGCTGGCGCTGACCCAACGCCCGAGGTCGTCCCAGTCGGGATCGAGGGCGGTGCGCAGCCCCCGCTTGAGCCGCTGCACCGCCAGGGGCGGGTTGGCGGCGATGTCGGCGGCCAGCGACAGGGCGGTGGGCAGCAGCTCGCCATGGGGGACGACGCGGGAGACCAGACCCAGCTCGCGGGCTTCGGCGGCGTCGATCAACCGGCCGGTGAACAGCAGCTCGGCGGCGCGTTCCCGGCCCACCAATTGGGCCAGGCGGCCGATGCCGGCGACGTCGCAGCACAGGCCCCGCTTGACGAACAGCTCGCCGAAGCGGGCCCGGTCGGACGCCACCCGGATATCGGCCATGATGGCCAGCTCCATGCCCCAGCCGACGGCGGCGCCGTTCACGGCGGCCACGACCGGGACGTCCGAACCCAGTAGCGCCGCGGCCGCCGGGGTGAGGCGGGGCTCCGCCCGCAGGCCGGAAGAGAGCTGCTCGCCGGCCGGCGCCATCACCTGCTTCACGTCGTCGCCCGAGCAGAACGCCGGGTCGGCGCCGGTTATCACCAGGCAGCGGGCGGTCGTGGTGCGGACGGCGTCCTCGAGCTCGGCGTACGTCGTGTGGGTCAGGGCGTTGCGGACCTCGGGGCGATTGAGCGTGATCACGCCCACGTGGCCGTCGACCTCGTAGGTGAGCTCGCGGTACGCCATGGCGGGACTCCCCCTGACACGCGGCAGCAGCTCCAACTTAGCGTTCGTTCAGTGGTGCCTGCTAGTCTCGGCAGGTGAGCGCGGGCGAGGTCCCCAAGCGCCAGGAGCGGCCGGGGAAGGCCGCCATCATGCGGGCGGCCGTCGAGGTGATGGGTGAGGACGGCTACGAGGGCGCCTCCATCCGCGACATGGCCGCCCGGGCGGGCGTGAGCGTGGCGGCGCTCTACTACCACTTCCCCTCGAAGCTCGACCTGTTGCGCCAGTTCCTCGAGGAGGCCTACGACGTCACGCTCGCCCGCCTCGACCGGCGCCTACGGGCGGCCGATCCGGCGCCCCCGGCCCAGCTCGACGAGATCGTCGGCACGCTGATCGCCTCGCACCTGCACGACGAGTGGGCGCAGCTGGCGTCCAACGTGGCGTTCCGGGAGCACACCCGGCTACTGCCTGCCGATCGGCGCGTGATCGACAAGAAGCGGCGGCGCCTGCTGCGGCTGGTCGAGGACGTGATCGCCCGCGGGGTGGCGAGCGGCGACTTCACCGTCGACGAGCCCCGCGAGGCGGCACGGGCGATCATCATCCTGACCACCTCGCTGGTCGAGCCCTACCGCGAGATGCGGCGCTCGATGCACGGTGTGATCGCCCTCTACCAGGGCTTCGCCCGGGCGATTGCCTGCACGCCGGCAGCCGACGACCCGACCGCCCTGGCGTCGGCGGCGAGGTCGCGGTCGTAGCCCACCAAGAGACGAACTTGCGGTGGCTAGAGGGGTCATAGCCCCCGTAGCCACCGCAAGTTCGGAGTGTTGGCGTGTTGGGGGGCCATAACCGAACGATCGATCAGTATGTTACGATCGCGCCATGCGGCTGGCGCTCAACCTCGGGTACTTCGGGGCGTCGCCGCCCTCGGAGACCGTGCCCGTGGTGCAACACGCCGAGTCGCTCGGGTACCACTCCGTCTGGAGCGCCGAGGCGTACGGGTCCGACGCCGTCGTCCCGCTGGCGTGGATCGCGGCCCACACCACGCGCATCAACGTCGGCACCGGCATCATGCAGATGCCAGCCCGCACGCCGGCGAACACGGCGATGACCGCGGTGACGCTCGATGCGTTGTCGGGCGGCCGGTTCCTGCTCGGCCTCGGCCTGTCCGGTCCCCAGGTGGTCGAGGGCTGGCACGGGCAGCCCTACGGCCGGCCGCTGGAGAAGACGCGGGAGTACGTCTCCATCGTCCGGGCGATCCTGCGCCGCGAGGCGCCGCTCGAGCACCACGGCGAGCACTACGACATCCCCTACTCGGGACCCGACGCCACCGGGCTCGGCAAGCCGCTCAAGATCATCACGCACCCGCGGCGGGCGGACCTTCCCATCTACCTGGCGGCGATCGGCCCCAAGAACGTGGCGCTGACCGCCGAGATCGCCGACGGCTGGCTCCCCGTGTTCTTCTCGCCGTCCCGCTTCGAGGAGACCTACGGCGAGGCGTTCGCCGGTACCGACCTCGACAACTTCGACATCGCCCCGACGGTGCCGGTGGCGTTGGGCGACGACGTGCAGGCGTGCCGCGACCGGGTCAAGCCCGGCCTGGCGCTGTACGTGGGCGGCATGGGGGCCCGGGGCCGCAACTTCTACAACGACCTGGCGTGCCGCTACGGGTACGAGTCGGCGGCGAAGACGATCCAGGACCTCTACCTCGACGGCAAGCGGGGGGAGGCGATGGCGGCCGTCCCCGACGAGCTCGTCGACGAGGTGGCGCTGTGCGGGCCCAAGGGCCGCATCGCCGAGCGGCTCGAGCCGTGGCGGCGCTCGCCGATCAGGACGATGATCGTCGGCACCGGCCAGCGCCAGGCGATGGACGTGATGGCCGAGCTCGTCGGGTGACCTGAGGGGGACATCATGCGCATGCGACTGCGGCCCGAGGACGACCACATGCACCCTCGGGAAGAGGCGACGAACTTCAACGAGAGCGCCTACTACAACTTCTACGACCGCGGCTGCGGGCTCGGCGGATGGGTCCGCCTCGGCAACCGGCCCAACGAGGGCTACGCCGAGATGACGACCTGCTTCTACCTGCCCGACGACCGCGTGGCGTTCTGGTTCGCTCGCCCGCGGATCGACACCAACGACGAGCACAACGCCGGGGGGCTGCGGTTCGAGATCGTCCGCCCGTTCGAGGAGCATCGCGTCACCTACGACGGCCCGGCCGTCGTGCTCGCCGACCCGTCGGAGATGGAGAACCCCAAGCGCGCCTTCACGGAGAACCCCCGGATCCCGTGCCGGCTCGAGCAGGTCCACCGGGGCATCGCCCAGCCGTGGGGCGGCGAGCCCGAGCCCGAGGAGGGGGAGCAGGCGCCCGCCATCGACCCCGAGAAGGCGTTCGCCCGGGGGCACTTCGAGCAGCACATGGCCGTGACCGGTACCGTCACCGTCGGCGACGAGCGCTTCGCCGTCGAGGATGCCCTCGGCCTCCGCGACCACAGCTGGGGGCCCCGGTACTGGCAGAACGTCTGGTGGTACCGGTGGCTGACGGTGAACCTGGGCCCCGACCTCGGCCTCGCCACCACGGTCTCGGGCGACGAGCAGGGCAACCGCCGGGTCGGTGGCTTCCTGTACGACCGGAGGCACAACGGTGACCGATGGGTGCCGATCCGAGGCGTCGACATGGACTCCGACTACGACGACCGCTGGTATCACTCGGCGGTCCGGGCCACCATCCGCACCGACGACCGCAGCTACGACATCGCGGGCGAGGTGTGGTCGAGCATCCCCCTGCGCAACCGCCGCAACGGGATGACGACGCGCATCGTCGAGGGGATGACCCGCTGGCGCCACGGGGACCTGGAGGGTTCCGGCCTGGCGGAGTACCTCGACCAGATCGTCGATGGCCGCCCGGTCGGCGCCGCCGACAACCTCTGAAGCCAACCATCCGAACTTGCGGTGGTTATCGCCCCTATAGGGGGGACAACCACCGCAAGTTCGGCCTAGAGCCCCGCTTACCCGGACTGCGTCTGGCCGCGGGAGATGATCGCCTGGCGGCGCCGCTCGACCTCGGCGGGGTCGCCGCCGCCCGCCACCGCCCACTCGCGGGCGACCTGCGCCTCGTGGGTCCACCTCTCGGCGTCGTGCAGGAGCGCCTGCTCGTGGTAGGTCCGCAGCATGCGGCGCACCCCCGGCTGGTCGTTCGAGACCATGTCCGCGGCCAACCCCCGGCAGAAGGGCAACAGCTCGCCGTGCGGGACGACGTGGTTCACGAGGCCCCAGGTCAGCGCGGTCTCGGCGTCCAGGTAGTTGCCCGTGAGGCTGAGCTCTCGGGCCCGGCGGACGCCGACGGCTTCGGGGAGCAGGACACTGAGGCCCCACCCCGGCATCACGCCCACGCGGGCGTGCGTGTCGGCGAAGCTGGCCCGCTCGGACGCCACCAGCAGGTCGCACGCGAGCGCCACCTCGAGGCCTCCGGTCACCGCCGGCCCGTTGACGGCGCCGATGATCGGGACGGTGTGGGCGGGCAGGGGACCCCAGGGCGGTGGTCCCTGCGGCTCAGCTTCGTTGGGTCGATCGTCCCGCGTGGCCGCCCCCAGCTCCTTGAGATCGAGCCCGGCGCAGAACGCCGGGTCCGCGCCGGTCAGGATGATCACGTCGACATCGCCGTCGGCATCGAGCTCGCTGATCGTCCGGGGCAACGCCGAGCGCAGCTCGCGGTTCAGCGCGTTGCGAGCGCGGGGACGGTTGAGCGTGACGGTGGCGACACCGTCAGCCGCCTCCACCAGGATCACATCTTCGGCCATGTCCCTGTGCTAGCAGCCGTAGGCCGGTCGCCGGGGGCCGTCACGAGCGGGGGTAGCCGGCGTACGACTCCTTGAACACGCCGGAGTGGAGGAGGACCACCGCCGCGACCTCGCCCGTGCCCGTGTCGGTGAGCGTCGTGCGCGTCCAGTACGACTCGGTGCGCCGGCTCTGGCTCACGCCGACGATCTCCCGGCCGAGCGCATAGGTCTGGTCGACGAACACCGGGCCCGCCACGAGCCGGATCTCCAGGTCGAGGAACAGCCCGAGCGCCGGCCCCCGCACGGGCCAGCCGGCGCCCGCCTTGGCCGACAGCACGCTGATCATCTCCATGGGGAGGATCGCCCGGCCCCACGGCGACGTCGCGGCCCCGTCCGGCGTGTACCACGGGTGGGGCTCGGTGATCCGCTCGAGCTTCTCGGCCAGCGAGAACGGGTAGCCGGGGCCGTTGCGGTCGGTGTGGGTGACCGACACCTCACGACCGTCGTCGCTCCGCATGCCGACCCGGAGCTGGTCGACGATGAACAGCTCGCCCGGGTCGCCCTGCGACGCGAGGCGCCCCTCCAGCTCGGTGGTCGGGTGCTCGGGGCCGATCGACGCCGTGCCGGTGAGCACCGGCGTCCCGTCGACCTTGTGCGCCTCGATGCGCGCCGCGGTCGGCCCGGTGGGGGTCAGCGACGCCTGCACCTGCTCGCCCTCCACGACCATCGTGCGGAAGTGGCAGCTCACGCACCCGCGCTCGAACCAGGCGTGGCCCCACACCGCGGCGGCGAGCGGGTCGATCTGGCTGAAGTGGGTGGGCGCCTCGATGGGCGCGCCGGCCAGGCCGAGCGTCGCGGCGGTGCCGGCGTCGTGGACGCTCGTGTGACCGCCCACGTCCTGCTCCGCGAGCATCTGCGCCGGCGACCGCAGCGGGCCCGTCAGGGTGACCTCCGTGGCGAAGCCCGCCGTGTCGGGAGCCATGGCGTCCCACCTCTGGTCGTCGCTCACGACACCGCCGCCGCCCGCTGGCGGGCCCACTGGGTGAGCCCCTTGTAGTCGACCTTGCCGTTGGGGGCGCGGCCGATCGTGTCCTTGGCCAGGACGACCCGGGGCGCCTTGTAGTGGGCGAGGTGCGCCCTCACGTGCTCGATCACGGCGGCGGCGTCGATCGTCGCCCCGTCCACCGGCTCGACGACGGCGCACACCGCTTGGCCGAACCGCTCGTCGGGGACCCCGACGCAGACGGCGTCGACGACATCCGCGCAGGTCTTGAGGACCTCCTCGACCTCCTCGGGGAAGACCTTCTCGCCGCCGGTGTTGATGCACACCGAACCTCGGCCGAGCAGAGTGATCGTGCCGTCCGCCTCGACGGTCGCCCAGTCGCCCGGCAGGGAGTACCGCACGCCATCGATCACCGGGAACGTCGCCGCCGTCTTGGCCTCGTCCTTGTAGTAGCCGACGGGCAGCAGGCCGCCGACGCCGAGGCGGCCGATCTCGCCGGAGCCGGGCGCCACCTTGAGGCCGTCCTCGGTGATCACCACGGCGGCGCCGCCGAGGTCGAAGGCCCCGGTCCGGGCGACGTTCCCCTTCGACGAGAAGCTGGCCCCCATGCCCACCGCCTCGGAACTGCCGAGCGAGTCGAAGGTGGTGACCTGCGGCAAGTGGTCGAGGAGGCGCTCCCGGATCGGTTGACTCCACATCGCGCCGGACGACACTACGATCTGCATGCTCGACAGATCCCAGCGACCCGGATGGGCGTCGAGCGCCTCGACGAGCGGGCGGGCGAAGGCGTCGCCGACGATCACCAGCACCGTGACCTTTTTGTCGTGGCACGCCTGCCAGATGCCCTCGGGGTCGAGGGACCGGTTCTCCAGCGTCACCACGCACCCGCCGAGGGTCAGCTGACCCAGGGCCGTGAGGTGCCCGGTGCCGTGCATGAGCGGGGCGGCGGGGAGGATCACGGGCGCGGCCCCCGCCAGCCCGGTGATCTGGCGGCGGTAGTCGTCGACGGTCGGGTCGGTGGCGAGCTGGAGCGGGTGCACCTCGGACACGAGCCGCAGCAACGTGTCCTGCTCCCACATGACGCCCTTCGGCATGCCGGTGGTGCCGCCGGTGTAGAGGAACCACAGGTCGGAACCGGAGCGACCCCACGGCGAGACGACGTCGCCGTCGGTGGGCGTGCTGGCGG
>DASQUY010000204.1:0-10126 GCA_035641055.1 Acidimicrobiales bacterium
GATCATGGCCACGCCGACGGTACTTAACGCCGATTTGAATTCGTCGGGCGATAAATTGACGCGGAACCCGGGGATCGCCTCGAGCTTGTCGAGCGTGCCGCCCGTGTGGCCGAGCCCCCGCCCGGACAGCTGGGGCACCGCCGCGCCGCAGGCGGCGACGAGTGGCACGAGCGGCAGCGAGACCTTGTCGCCGACGCCGCCCGTCGAGTGCTTGTCGACCGTCGGCCGGCCCACGCCGGACAGGTCGAGTCGCTCGCCGCTGTCGATCATCGCCTCGGTCCACGTGGCCAGCTCGCCGGGCGCCATGTCCCGCAGCAGGATCGCCATGCACAGCGCCGCAGCCTGCTCGTCCGCGATCGTGCCGGCCGTGTAGCCCTCGACGAAGAAGCGCACCTGCTCGTCGGTCAGCGTGCCGCCGTCGCGCTTGGTGCGAATCACGTCCAGGATGTCGGTGGCCATGACCCGGTTCTACAGCGCCTGGTGGGCGCGAGGGTCCACTACAGGTCGTCGGGGCCGAAGGCGCCGGGCAGCCAGTCCCGCATCGGCCGCTCGTTGACCAGCAGGTCGGGCCCTCCCGCCTCGAACAGCAGCTGCCGGCACCGTCCGCAGCACGACAGGTCGCGGCCGCCGGTGTCGGTCACCGCCACCGCCACCAACCGGCCGCCGCCGGTCGCGTGCAGCGAGGAAACCAGCCCGCACTCGGCGCACAGCGTCAGCCCGTACGACGCGTTCTCCACGTTGCAGCCGACCACGACGCGGCCGTCATCGACCAAGCCGGCGGCACCGACCCGAAGGCCCGAGTACGGGGCGTAGGCCCGCTGGGCCGCCTCGGCCGCTGCCGCCCGCAGCGCCTCCCAGTCGACCGGCGTCGGCGCGGCCGGCTCGCCCATCAGCGGGCCGTCGCCACGGGCAGCGCCCGGAGGGGCATGTCCTCCCCACGCTGCAGCCAGTTGTCCTCCGGGTAGCTCGCGGTCCCATCGATGACGTGGAGGCTGTAGGCGTGGCGGGGCCGCTCCGAACGGTTGGCGCTGCTGCGATGGGGGAGCTGACCGTGCAGCACCACGAGCGTGCCGACATCGGCCTCGAGCGGCACCATGCCGTCCGCGGGATACGGCTCGGGGTCGTACACCTCCATCGTGGTTCCGGTGCCGGCGCGGCGGAACCGTGAGCGCACGGGCAGCCTGTGCCCGCCTGGCAGGGCCCAGAGGCAGCCGTTCTCGACGGTCGCGGGATCGATGGCGAACCAGAATGCCGACACCGTCGGCGGCTCGGTCCATAAGAAGGTGTGGTCGCAGTGGGCGGTCACCTCGCCCCCGACGTGGGCTTCCTTGAGGATGTACATCGACTGGAGCAGCCGGGGGTCGCGGTAGCCGAGGTCGCCGGCCACCTCCGCCAGCCGGGCGTTGTACGAGAACCCCTCGAACACGGGGTCGAGGTCGTGGAGGGCGTGGCCGATCTTGTTGACCGCCCACGAGCCGTCCTCGCCCTCCGCTTCGAGGAAGCATCGCACCTTGTCGCCCGAGGTGAGGAAGTAGTCGTCCCGGGCGTGGCCCTGCTCGGTCGTGTCGAATACCGGCGCCTCGTCCCGGTGGGGTGCGAACGCGGCGACGATCTCGCCGGCACGCTCCCGGAGGGCCGCGCAGGCGTCGGGCTCCACGAAGCGGGGCAGAACCAGGAAGCCGTCGGCTCGGTACCGCTCGAGCTGGGCCCCGGTGAGCACAACGCGAAAACTAGTGTCGCCAGGCGCGGAACCTACACCTGTTGCCCGCGTCTATAGCGCATGCCGTCGGCTGCGGGCGGCCGCAGGCGGGTCGTCGCGAACACCAGAACGAAGAGCGTGAGGATGTGGGGTGTGACCGGGGGCAGCTCGTCGGGCACGGTCTCGGAGATCAGGTACCAGGCGCCCAATGCCGCCGCCCCGAGCAGGAACAGACCCGACGCCTGGACCCGGCGCAGGACGCCGGCGCGGATCCCGGCCACCGCCAACCCGATGGCGCCCAGCAGGAGGAGCGCGTGGATGGCGTCGGCGTCCCGGAGCTGCAGGGCGTCAGCGAAGCCGAACAGGAGCGACCCGAGGGCGGCGCCCACCGGCCGCCAGTTCCCGAAGATCACGGTGGCCAGCCCGATGAACCCTCGGCCCTGGGTCTGACCCTGCCGGTAGATCGTGGCCTGCTCGATGGCGAGGAACACGCCGCCTAGGCCCGCCAGGGCCCCGCTGATGATCATCGCCCAGTACTTCATCGCGTAGACGGGGACACCCAGCGAATCGGCGGCCACGGGGTGCTCGCCGGCCGAGCGCAGCCGCAGCCCGAACCGGGTGCGCCACAGCACGAACACGGACGCCGGCACCAGCAGGAAGGCGATGAGCGTCAGCCACGACACGTTGGAGGTAAGGCCGTTGAGCACGCCCGCGAGGTCGTCGACGAACCACCAGTCGCTCCAGCGCTCGACGCGCCCGAACAGGTCGGGGGTGCGCCAGCCGGCAATGTCACCCCCGGAGAGGAACGGGACGTCGAACCGGCCGACGCCCGAGACCGGCGGCGACTGCGTCGCCCCGCCGCCGCGCGGCTCGAACACCTCCTCCGAGAGGAACCGGGTCACCCCGGGCGCCGTGATGTTGATCGCCACGCCCGCGATGATGTGATCCACGCCGAACGTCACGGTGGCCAGGGCGTGGACGAGGCCGCCGAGCGCACCCCCGCCGAGGCCGAACACCACGCCCCACCACGGCCCGAACTCCAGCGAGCCGTAGGCGCCGAACCAGGTGCCGAGGATCATCATGCCCTCGAGCCCGATGTTCACCACGCCGGCCCGCTCCGCGAAGACGCCGCCGAGGCCGGCGAGCATGATGGGCACCGCGAAGCGCAGCGTCGTGGCCCACGTGCCGCCCGACGTGAGGTCGTTCGTGCTCGGGTCGGCCAGTGTCTGCACCGCCGACAGCAGCAGTACGAGGAGCACGCCGACGACGGCCCACCGGAACCAGCGGGGCCAGCCGAGGGTGGCCTCGCGGACCTCGACGAGCCCCAGGGACGGCCGCTCCCGGGTCACGGCCGTCATGGCGCCGCCGCCTCCAGCTCCAGCCCCGCCGTCGCCGCGGCGGCGGCCCTCGTCTGCTGGGCCTCGCGGTAGCGGGTCACAACCTCATAGGCGATGACCGCCGAGAGGATGATGACGCCCTTCACGATCTCGATGATCGACGGCGAGATCCCTTGGAGGTCCAGGATCTGGCCGGCCCGGTCGAGCCAGCCGAACACCAGGGCGCCGATGGCGATGCCGACGGGATGGTTGCGCCCGAGGAGAGCAACGGCGATGCCGTCGAACCCGAGCTCGGTGGTCGAGTCGAAGCTGAACTCGTGGGAGAAGTTCAGCAACTCCGGCAGTCCCACCAGCCCGGCGACCGCGCCGCTGAGCAGCATGGCCTGCATGATCATGCGCCTGGGGGCCACTCCGCCGGCCTGCGCGGCCAGCGAGTTCACACCCGTGACCCGCAGGTCGTAGCCGGGCCGGGTTCGGAACACGAACAGGTAGTAGAGGATGCCCACGGCGACGGCCACGAGCGCGAAGCTGTGCATCGACGCCGCGCCGGTCGGCTCGCGGAAGAAGAGCTCGATGAGCGGATTGAGCGACGGGAATCGGCCGCTCTCGGCGATCTCGTCGGTGCGCAGGTTGCCCTGGCGGACGGTGCCGAAGACCCGCAGACCGAAGGCGACGAGGAACGACCCGGCGATGAAGTTGAGCATGATCGTCGAGATCACCTCGTGCACGCCGCGCGTCGTCTTCAGGAACGCGGCGATGCCCGCCCAGATGGCGCCCGTCCCCATGGCGACGACGAAGATGAGCCCGATGTGGAGCGGGATCGGGAGGCTGAGCGCGCCCCCGACGACGGCGGCGAGCAGGGCGGCCAGCCGGTACTGGCCCTCGACGCCGATGTTGAACAGGTTCATCTTGAAGCCGATGGCCACGGCCACGCCCGAGAGGTAGAGCGGCGTCGCCCGGTTGACGGTCGAGATCCAGGACTCCAGCCGGGAGCCGAACTCGAACATGTCCGAGTACGCGGCGATCGGGCTGTTGCCGCTGATGACGAACACCACCGAGGCCACCGCCAACGAGAAGGCGATGGCGACCAGCCCTGCGGCCAGGTTCAGCAACGCCGTGCGGCCCACGACGCCGCGGGCCTCGACCAGGCGCCGCAGTCGGGACGCCGCGGGCGGGGCCTCGTTCATCCGTCCGTCGGCTCGGGGACGGCGCCGGTCATATGGGAGCCGAGCTCCTCGGCCGTGACCCGGTGGGGATCGACCTCGGCGACCAGCCGGCCGCGCAGGATCACCACGAGCCGATCCGACAGCCCGATCAGCTCCTCCAGGTCGGCCGAGACCAGCAGGACGGCCAAGCCGGCGGCCCGGGCGGTGCGCAGCTGGTCCCAGACCGCGGCCTGCGCGCCGACGTCGATGCCCCGCGTCGGGTGGGCGGCGATGAGCAGCCGGGGTGCGGCGCTCATCTCCCGGCCCACGATCAGCTTCTGCTGGTTGCCGCCCGAGAGGGCGAGCCCCGGGACGTCGGGGCCGGGGGTGCGCACGTCGTAGTCCTCGATCACCGCCTCGGTCCGGGCCCGGGCCCCGCGGCGGTTGATCCAGATCCCGCGCGTGAACGGCTCCTCGGTCTGGTGCCCGAGCATTGTGTTCTCCCACAGGGGGGACGGCGGCAGCAGGCCCCGGCGGTGGCGGTCCTCGGGGATGTAGCCGACGCCGTGCTCGCGGCGGCGGCGAACCGGCCAATGGGTGATGTCGGTGCCGTCGAGGCGGATCGTGCCCGCCGACGGCTCGCGGATGCCCAGCAACGCCTCGACGAGCGCCCCCTGCCCGTTGCCCTCGACGCCGGCCACGCCGACGATCTCCCCGCAGCGGATCTCCAGGTTGACGTCGTCGACGATCACCCGGTCCTCGTCGCTCACGGCCAGCCCCTCCACGGACAGCATGACCTGGTCGGTCACCGTGGCGCCGCGGGTCTCGGGCGTGGGCAGCTCGCTGCCGACCATGAGCTCGGCGAGCTCCCGGGACGTGACGTCCTCCGGCTTGACCGTCGCCACCGTGCGGCCGCTGCGCAGCACGGTGATGGTGTCCGCGATCTCCAGCACCTCGTCGAGCTTGTGGTCGATGAACAGGATCGTCTCGCCGGCGGCCTTGAGCTCGCGCATGTTCTGGAACAGCTCCTCCACCTCTTGGGGCACGAGGACGGCCGTCGGCTCGTCGAGGATGAGGATGCGGGCGCCCCGGTAAAGAACCTTGATGATCTCCACCCGTTGGCGCTGGCCAACTCCCAGGCTCTCGACGAGCGTGTCGGGGGCGATGTCGAGGCCATAGGCCTCGCTCAGCTCACCGATGCGCGCCCGGGCGCGGGCGTAGTCGATGCGCATGTCGGCCGTCGGCTCGGCACCGAGGATCACGTTCTCCAGCACGCTCAGGTTGTCGGCCAGCATGAAGTTCTGGTGCAGCATGCCGATGCCGAGGCCGATGGCGTCCTTCGGCGAGTGGAGCTCGACCTCGTCGTCGCCGACGAGGATGCGGCCCTCGTCCGGCTTCAGCATGCCGTAGAGGACCTTCATGAGCGTCGACTTGCCCGCACCGTTCTCACCGCAGACGGCGTGGATCTCGCCCGGCTCGACGCGGAGGCTCACCCGGTCGTTGGCGACGACGCCTGGGAACCGCTTGGTGATGCCCTCGAGTTCGACCGCTGCAGCCATGCGTCCTCGTAGCCGGATAGCGCAGGAGTGCTGTGGGACCGGACGCTAGCCCGGTCCCACCGCGTACAGGCGCACCCTGTTACTCGGGGACGGTTGGCACCTCGATCTCGCCGGAGATGATCTGCTCCTTGAAGTCCTCGAGCTCGCCGGTGATGTCGTCGACGAAGCCGCCGCTGGTCGAGTAGTCGATGCCCCCGGACTCGAGATCGAAGACGCGCACCTCGCCGCCGACCTCCTCGCCGTTGGCGAACGCCTCCGCGGTCTGGAAGACGGCGGCGTCGACGTTCTTCATCATCGAGGTCAGGATGTACTGGCCGAGCTCCTCGCCGGCGGTGAGGAACTGATCGCTGTCCACCCCGATGGCCCACACCTGCGAGCCGGTGCTCTCGGAGGTGTCCCGCGCCGACTCGAACAGGCCTTGCCCCGATCCGCCGGCCGCGTGGTAGACGACGTCGGCACCCTCGGCGTACTGGCTGTCCGCGATCTCGCGTGCGCGCTCCGGGGCGTTGAACCCCTCGAAGTCGGGCGGCTGCGTGATGTAGTCGACGAGGACGGTGGCGTCCGGGTTGACCGCCTCGACCCCCGCCTCGTAGCCGGCCTGGAACTTCTCGATGAGCTCGGTCTGGACGCCGCCGATGAACCCGACCGTGTCGGTCTCGCTCTTGAGCGCGGCGGCGGCGCCCACGAGGAAGGACCCCTGCTCCTCGGCGAACGTGAGCGACGCCACGTTGGGCTGCTCGACGACGGCGTCGACGATGGCGAACGTGGTGTCCGGGTTGTTCTGCGCCGTCTCATCGATCGACTCGGTGAAGAGGAAGCCGATCCCGAAGATCAGCTCGCGTCCCTCCTCGGCGAGGAGCTGCAGCAGCTCGCCGCGGTTCTCGCCGCCCTCGCTCGGCTCGAGGTCGTTGGTGTCGGCGCCGAGCTCGTCGGCCGCCTGTTCGAGGCCGCGGAAGGCGGAGTCGTTGAACGACTGGTCGCCCCGGCCCCCGATGTCGTAGACGAGCCCGATCGACGGCGCCTCGCCGTCGGCCGGCGCCTCCTCGCCGTCCTCTTCCGCTGCCGTGTCGTCGTCATCGTCGCCGCAGGCCGCCAGCCCCAAGGCGAGCACCGAGAAGAGTGCAACGGCTCTGTTCACCCCTCGTATCCTCACCTCTCCTCCTCCTTACATGCTGTCGTTGCCACCGGTTCACCGGTGACCGCCGCACCCTAACGCCTCGGCGTGGCCGACGTCTGCGGCGGGCACATCACATTTTGTTGAACTCCCTGGCCACCGCTGCCGCCACGGACGCGTTGTGCTCGGCCAGGGCGATGTTCGCAGGGACCGTGCGCCCGCCGGTCGCGTCGGCGAGCGCGGCGAGCACCTTGGGCGTAGCCCCGGCGCCGGTGCCGGCCTCTGCCACGGCACGGGCGAGGGCACCCTCGACCTCCCGGCGATCGAGCGCCGCGTCTTCGGGGATCGGGACGGCAAGGAGGGCACCGCTGGTAGCGCCGAGGGCACGTTGGGCGCTCGCGACCCGTACGACATCCGACGCGTCATCGACCCGGTGAGGCACCGCCAGGCCGCTCGACCGGCACCAGAACATCGGGAAGTCGTCGGTGCGCCAGCCGAGCACGGGGACACCCAGCGTCTCGAGGTGCTCGAGCGTGCGGGGTATGTCGAGGAACGCCTTGGCACCGGCGCTGACCGTCACGACCGGGTGGGCGGCGATGGCCCCGAGGTCGGCGCTGACGTCCCCGGTGACCTCGGCCCCCCGGTGCACGCCGCCGATCCCTCCCGTGGCGAAGACCCGGACGCCCGCGGTCGCGGCGAGGGCGAGCGACGCCGACACGGTCGTGACCCCGACGGCCGTGCGTTGGGCGATCGCCACGGGGAGGTCGCGCTCGGCGACCTTGACACCGCCGGTGAGAATGCGGTCGTGCTCGTCCGGCCCGAGGCCGACCCGGGCCACGCCGTCGAGCACGGCCGTGACGGCGGGGACGCCACCGCCAGCCCGCACCGCCGCCACGCAGCGGTCCAGCGCCTCGCGGTTGGCGGGCGCTGGCAGACCGAACGGCGAGAAGATCGTCGACTCGAGGGCCACGACGGCTGCGCCGTCGGCGAGGGCGCCGGCGACCTCGGGGAGGACGGCGACGGTCACGGCGCTCCGGGGCCGTCCACCCAGGCGTCGGCGCCCGGTGCGCGCACCACCCGGGCGGCAGCGGCGTGGCCCTCGCTGGCGGCGCGGACGGGGTCCTCGCCCCGCGCCAGCGCCAGCAGGAAGCCGCCGGCGAAGGCGTCGCCCGCGCCGGTCGTGTCCACGGCGCGGAGCACGCGGGGTACGGGGACGCTGGCGCTGACCTCGCCCCGCACGAGCGCGGGGTCGGCGCCGCGCTTGACGACGACGAGCCGCGCCCCCGGGAGTCCCGCGTCGTCCACCCCGAGGGCGGCGGCTTCGGCCTCGTTGCAGAGCACCACGCCCGGGCGAGTCTTGCGCACCAGGTCGAGGAACGCCCGCCCGGCGAGGGCCACGGAGGACGGATCGAGCGACACCACGACGCCCTGGGCCGCCGCGCGCCGCAGGAGCGGGTCCAACGCCCTGCGGCCGGCACCGTCGGCGAGCCCGTAGAAGGGCACGTGCAGGACATCGGCGCCGTCGATCACCCGCTCGTCGAACGGCATCGGCCCACCTGTCGGCCGCCTGTCGCTGAACATGGTGCGGGTACCGTCGCGCTCCACGACGACGACGACCGTGCCCGTGCGTCCGGAGCGGGATACGACACACTCGACCCCGGCTGCGGTCAGGCAGTCGACCAGCCGAGCGCCGGTGTCGTCGTCGCCGACTGGACCGATGAACCGCGCCCGGCCACCCAGCCGAGCCACCGTGGCCGCCGTGTTGGCAGCGCTGCCACCGCGGTGCCGAGTCACGGTGGCCGGGATGTCCGAGTCCCGCGCGGGCGCGGCGCCGGCGTGCACGACGATGTCCTCGACCAGGTCACCGGCCGCGCACACGAGGGGTTCCATCGGCGGTTCGAAGGGTAGCACCTATGTGCTACCATGAGCACATGGCAGACGCGAACCCCCGGGTGGGCATCCGCGAGATCCGGCAGCATGCGAGTCGCTATGTGGAGCTCGCGGCCGAGGGAACGACCATCGACGTCACCAACCGTGGCCGGGTCGTGGCCCGCCTGGTCCCTGCCGCTGCCGCCGAGGATCCTGCGGTTGCCGACCTTGTCGCGGCCGGCGTGGTCCGACCGCCCGACGACGAGGGCGATGTGCTGGATATCGAGCCCGTCCCGTCCACGGGGCCGGTTCCGCCAAGCGAGGCGCTGCGGCGCATGCGTGACGAAGAGCGCTAATGATCTACCTCGACGCCTCGGCGATTGTGAAGCTCGTCGTCGAGGAGGCCGAGACGGAGGCCCTGCGAAGCTGGCTCGGGCGGCGGCGCTCACCCCGGGTCACGAGCGACATCTCGAGGATCGAGGTGCCACGGGCGTGCATGCGTGCGCAGCCGACCGCAGTGCTCGAGGCGCAGCGAGCCGTGGCACGCTTCAACACGGTCCCGCTTTCCAGGAGGATGCTGGCCCGAGCGGCATCGCTCCAACCGCCCGAGCTTCGCTCGCTCGACGCCGTGCACCTGGCATCCGCCTTGGGGCTTCGGTCGCACCTGCGAGCGTTCGTGGCCTACGACCCGCGGCTCGTGGACGCTGCCCGCGCCGCTCGGCTCCCGATCGAACGTCCCTCGTGATGACCCCCGACGAGCTGCTGGCAGCGGCGCGGGCCTGGCGTGACGACGATCCCGACCCCGAGACCCGGGCCGAGGTCGACCGGTTGCTGGCCGACACGGATCTCGACGCTCTGCGCGACCGGTTCGGGTCGGCGCTGGCCTTCGGGACGGCCGGGCTGCGGGGTGAGATGGCCGCCGGGCCGAACCGGATGAACCGGGCGACGGTGATCCGGGCCACCGCCGGGCTGGCGCGCTACGTGGCCGATGTGGGGCATGCCGGCGAGCCCGTGATCGTGGGCTTCGATGCCCGGCACGGCTCCGCAGGGTTCGCCGCCGACGCCGCCGCCGTCCTCGCCGCCGCCGGGTTCCCGGTGCACCTGGCCGACCGGCCGATCCCCACACCCGTGCTGGCCTTCGGGGTGCGGCACATGGGTGCCTGCGCCGGCATCCAGGTCACCGCCAGCCACAACCCGCCCCGCGACAACGGCTACAAGGTCTACCTGGGCGACGGCGCCCAGATCGTCCCGCCGGTTGACGCCGAGATCGCGGCGCGCATCGAGGCCGTGGCCTCGGTGGCGTCGGTGCCGCGGGCTCCGGCTGGCGATCCCCGGGTGCGGGCGGCGGGAGCGGGCCTCGTCGAGGACTACGTGACGGCGGCCGTGAGAGCCGTGCCGCACGA
>DASQUY010000205.1:0-13243 GCA_035641055.1 Acidimicrobiales bacterium
GAAGTCGCCCGGTCGGTTGCCAGATCGACGGCGGCGCCCCACGGTCGCGGCCAGGTCGACGACGGCACGCTCAGCGGTGCTGACGGGCAGGCCGTCGAGTTCGCCGACGTGATGCGGGAGCATGTCGTCGAGCTGATGGACGACGATCCGGGGGATGCGGTGGTGGTCGCCGTGCCGCACCGCGAACGTGAGCGGGTAGCGCGGGACGTGCACGTCGTCGAGCCCGCGGAGCAGGAGGCACGTCTCGTGACTGACGACGCCGCGACCGACGGCCAGGTGACCCGCCCAGAGGTCCTGCGTCCATCCCGGTGAGGCCCCGGACACGACGTAGACGCCCGGGTGCTGCCGTTGCCATCGGCCCGTGGCGAGTCGCCATGCGATTTGGTCGTCGGACAACCCGGCAGCCCGAGCCTGCGGCCGACTTAACACGCCGGCCTGATCGCGAGCGACGGCGGCAGCGATGGCATCCGGCGTTGTCTCCATGCACGAGAGTCTCTCTGCTACCTGTGACATTTTGGCTCGTCGGCGTCCCGGCGGAGACAACGAAGGAGGTCGAGGACATAGCTCGGACCTAGTCCGGGCTATGTCCTCGACCTCTCGTCGTACGCTCGGGAACGTGGGCACCGTCGTGATCGTCGCTGGCGGGGGGCCGCCGGCGGAGGTCGCGGCCGGCCACCTGCGCGGCCTCGCGGCTGAGGGCGCCGTGGTGATCGCCGCCGATTCGGGGCTGGAGCATGCCCGGGCGCTGGGGCTGGGGGTGAGCGAGGTCGTCGGCGACATGGACTCCGTGGACCCCGAGACGCTGGTGGCGGCGGAGGAGGCCGGGGCGGGGATCGAGCGGCATCCGGCCGCCAAGGACGCCACCGACCTCGACTTGGCGCTCGACGCCGCGCTGGCCCGCCGTCCCCGGAGGATCGTCGTCGTCACCGGCGCGGGCGACCGGCTCGACCACACGCTGGCGGTGGCGCTGCAGCTGGCGGCACCCGGCACCGCCGGCGTCGCCGTGGAGGCGTGGATCGGGCCGGCGCACCTCAGCGTGATCCGCGACACCACCGGGCTCCGGGGCGAGCCCGGCGACCTCGTGTCGCTGCTCCCACTTCACGGCCCCGCCCGCGGCGTCGTGACCGAGGGGCTCGTGTACCCCCTCCGCGACGAGGACCTCCCCGCCGGCTCGACCCGGGGTGTGAGCAACGAGCTGGCCGCACCCGAGGCGACCGTGCGCCTCCGGTCGGGCGTGCTCGTGGCCGTGCAACCCGGGCGAGCCGGGACCCACTGGCGGAGAGGACACTCAAACCGGTTGTAGCTGTGCGGTCATATGCCGCACAGCTACAACCAGAACGGGTTGGAGGCGCCACCCGACTCGCTGGGAGTGCCGGCGCCGGCCGTGCCACGATGCGGGAAGCGATGGACGTCACCGCGGATCTCGTGGCCCCCTGCCCGCCGGACCGGTTGTTCGGGTGGGTCGACGACCTCGGCCGCTACCCGGAGTGGCTCGACATCGTGCCCCGGGCGTCGTCGGCGGAACCGCACGCCGACGATCCCGGGCCGGCGTGGTCGGTCGACCTGCGGGGCCGCCTGGGACCGCTCGCCCGCTCGAAGCGCCTGCGGATGGTGCGGACGGCCCACGACGCTCCCCGCCGCGTGCGCTTCGAGCGGCGGGAGCACGACGGCCGCCGCCACTCACCCTGGATCCTCGAAGCCGACGTGGTCGCCGATGAGGGCGGCAGCCGCCTCACCATGCACCTGCACTACGGCGGCAGCCTCATGGTGCCGCTGGTCCAGCGCTTGCTGGCCGACGAGATCCGGCGTTCGAAGCCCCGCCTGCTGGCGCTGGTGGGGGCCTGACCGCCCGGGCGGCGTAGCGGCCGTCCCGCCGATCGAGGGCCAGCGCGACCCCGAACACCGCCGACAGCGTCTCGGCGCTGAGCACCTCGTCGAGGGGCCCGGCGGCGGCCACCCGCCCGCCCGCGAGCAGCAGCCCGTGGGTGAAGCCGGCCGGGATCTCCTCGACGTGGTGGGTGACGAGCACGGTGGCGGGGGTGGTGGGGTCGGCGGCGAGCCCGGAGAGCCGTCGCACCAGGTCCTCCCGGGCGCCGAGGTCCAGGCCGGCGGTCGGCTCGTCGAGAAGCACCAGCCCGGGCTCGCCCCACAGCGACCGGGCCAGGAGCACCCGCTGGCGCTCGCCCGACGACAGCGCCCCGAAGGCACGATCCGCCAGCGCCCGGGCTCCGAGCCGGTCGAGGAGCTCGAGGGCGTGATCCCGGTCGACGGGGTCGTAGGTGTGCCACCAGGTCTCCAGGGCGGCGAAGCGGGCGGTCATGACCACCTCGGCCGCCGTCACGTCCGGCCGCAGCATGGCGGCAAGCGCGGGGCTCACGAGGCCGATGCGGGTGCGGAGCTGCCGGACATCCACCCGCCCCAGCCGCTCGCCCAGCACCTCGACCTCGCCCCGGCTGGGGTGGAGGTAGAGCCCGGCGATCCGCATCAGGGTCGTCTTCCCCGAGCCGTTGGGACCCAGGACGATCCAGCGCTCGTGCGGTGCGACGACCCAGTCGATGCCGTCGAGGATGGTGACCCTGTCCCGGACGAGCCCGACCCCGGACAGGCGGACGACGGCGGACGGGGTGGTCGGCATGCCGGGGGAGGCTAGGGCTGAACCTGCGGTGGTTGACCACCCCCGTGGGGCCATGACCACCGCATGGCGGGAGCTCGGGGGGCTGGGGAGTTGGGTGCCGGCAGCCGGGCCGCCGCTACGGTGGCCCCGTGCGCATCGGCATCCTGGGAGGAACGGGTCCGGCCGGCCGGGCGCTGGCGGCCCGGCTGGCATCGGTGGGCTTCGATGTCGTGATGGGTTCACGGTCGAGGTACCGGGCGATGGAGATCGTCGACAACCTGCTCGACGCGTGGTCGGACCGCCGGCTGACCGTGAGTGCTGCCGACAACGCCGGGGCGGCCGACGCCGACGTGGTCGTGATCGCCACGCCGTGGGACGGCGCCACGCAGACGGCCACGTCCGTGGCCGGCAGCCTGCGGGGCAAGGTGGTGGTGTCGATGGCCAACGCCCTCGTGCGCCTGGGCCAGGAGTTCGAGCCGCTGGTGCCCCCCCGGGGTTCGGTGGCCGCCAGCGTGCAGGCGGCGGTGCCCGACTGCCTGGTCGCCGCCGCCCTCCACCACGTGCCCGCCCGCGAGCTGGGTGACCTGACGCAGCCGATCGAGAGCGACGTCCTGATCTGCTCCGACCACGCCCGCGCCGTCCAGGTGACCAGCGACATCGTGGCCAAGATCCCCGACATGCGGCCGCTCAACGCCGGCGAGCTGGCCATGGCCACACCGATCGAGTCGTTCACCGCCGTGCTGTTGCAGCTCAACATGCACTACGGGACCCGGGTGGCCCTGAAGCTCACGGGCATCCCCGACGGCGCCGGACGCCCCGCCGAGCCGTCGGCATGAGCGCCGGCAATCCCGGCGACCGGGAGCCGATGCGGCTCCACTGCACGGCTCGCGACGCGGTCGTGCCCTTCACCCCCGGTCCGATCGTGACCATGTACACGTGCGGCATCACGCCCTACGACGCCACCCACCTGGGCCACGCCGCCACCTACCTGACCTTCGACGTGCTGCAGCGGCGGCTGCGCGACCGCGGCCACGACACCCGCTGTGTCCGCAACATCACCGACGTCGACGACGACATGCTGCGCAAGGCCCGCGACCTCGGCGTCCACTACCTCGACCTGGCCGCCGCCGAGACCGCCCGCTTCGACGACGACATGCGGGCGCTCGACGTGCTGCCAGCCTGGAGCGAGCCCCGGGCCACCTCGGCCATCCCGGACATCCGGGGCTTCATCGGCATGGTGCTGGACCGGGGCTACGCCTACACGGCGGGTGGCGCTGTCTACTTCGACGTCTCCCGGTTCGAGCGGTTCGGGCAGGTCAGCCAACTGGACCGTGACGCGATGCTGCGGCTCGCTGCCGAGCGGGGCGGCAAGGTCGACGATCCGCACAAGCGTGACCCGCTCGACTTCGTGCTCTGGCAGCCGTCGGCCCCGGACGAGCCGGCATGGGAATCGCTGTGGGGACCCGGCCGGCCCGGGTGGCACATCGAGTGCTCGGCCCTGGCGCTCCGCGAGCTCGGCACCACGATCGACCTCCACGGCGGCGGGTCGGACCTGATCTTTCCCCACCACGAGTGCGAGGCGGCGCAGTCCGAGGCCGCCACCGGCGATCCGTTCGTGCGCCACTGGATGCATCAGGCGATGGTCCGCATGGGCGGCGAGAAGATGTCGAAGTCGCTGGGCAACCTGGTGTTCGTGTCGGAGCTGCGACGGATCTGGGATCCGCGGGCCATCCGCCTGGCCGTCCTCGCCCACCACTACCGCGGGGAGTGGGACTGGGACGACGAGCTGATGCCCGACGCGGCCCGCCGGCTCAAGCGCTGGCAGGCGGCGCCGGGTGGCGACGGCACCGCCGCCCTGGCGGGCGTGCGAGCGGCGCTCGACGACGACCTGGACACCCCCACGGCGGTGCGGCTGATCGACGAGGCGGCGGACGCCGGCCGGGCCGTCACCGAGGCCGCCGCCCTCCTCGGCGTCGACCTGACACGGGCGTAGCCCCGGCATTCTGGGTGCAGCTACCCGGTAGATGACCGCATGGCTGCACCCAGTTTGTCGGTGGGGACGTAGGCTCTCGGCCGTGGCCGCACGGCGGCGCGAGTACGGGTGGCTCTATCCCGCGGCACGGGTGGTGCTGACGCCCATCTTCCGCGCCTGCTGGCGGATGCGGATCGAAGGCACCGAGAACGTGCCCGCGACGGGCCCGGCGATCCTCTGCCCCAACCACATCTCGGTCATGGACTCGTTCCTGCTGCCGTCGGTGCTGCCGCGCCGCATGACGTTCATCGGCAAGGCCGAGTACCTCGACAGCTGGAAGACGCGGCACCTGTTCCCGGCCCTGGGCATGATCCCCGTCGACCGCTCGGGGGGCGACTCCGCCCAGCGGGCGCTCGACGCCGCTGCCGCGGTGCTGGAGGCGGGCGAGCTGTTCGGGATCTATCCCGAGGGAACGCGCAGCCGCGACGGTCGGCTGCACCGGGGGCACACGGGTCCGGCGCGCCTGGCCCTGCGCACGGGCGCCCCGCTCGTGCCGGTGGGCGTCGTGGGCACGCGGGAGATCCAGCCGCCCGGTGCGCGCGTCCCCCGCCCGTTCCGGCCGTGCTGCATCCGCATCGGGCGGCCGCTCGACGCCGCCCGCTACCGCGACCGCCCCGACGACCACCTCGTACTGCGTGAGCTCACCGACGAGCTGATGTTCGAGATCCGGGCGCTGACGGGGCAGGAGTACGTCGACGAGTACGCCACCCGCCGGGCCGAGGCGCTCCCGTCGCCGCCGGCAGTCGTCGCCGGCCCCGGCGCGCCCGCCACCGGTCAAACCCTTTCGGGGGCCGCGACAGTCGCTCGGTAACCTCGCCCGTCATGAGCGAGATCGACATCACCCTGCCCGACGGTTCGACGCACACGCTCCCGTCCGGCACGACCGCGGCCGATCTCGCCCAGTCCATCGGATCCCGCCTCGCCCGGGCCGCCGTGATCGCCGACATCAACGGCACTGAGCGCGACCTCGCCGCCGAGCTGCACGACGGCGACCGGGTGGCCATCGTCACCGCCGACAGCGAGCGGGGGCTCTACACGATCCGCCACTCCACGGCTCACGTGCTGGCGCAGGCGGTGCTGGACCTGTTCCCCGGCGCCACGTTCGGCATCGGCCCCCCGATCGAGGACGGCTTCTACTACGACTTCGCTCTGCCCGGCGGCGGCGCCTTCACGCCCGAGGACCTCGAGAGCATCGAGGCGCGGATGCGGGAGATCATCGACGAGCGCCAAGCGTTCGTCCGCGAGGAGCTCGCGGCGGCCGAGGCCCGGGAGGTGTTCGCCGGGCATCCTTTCAAGCTGGAGATCATCGACGACGCCTCGACCGACCCCATGTCGGCGACGAGCGGCGCCGGCGCCGTGCGCACCTACGAGAACCCGCCGACCAAACCGAAGGACGACCCGCCCTTCGCTGGCCGCCCAGGCTTCATCGATCTGTGCCGCGGCCCCCACGTCGAGCACACCGGGCGCCACCTGGGACACTTCAAGCTCACCCGGGTGGCGGGCGCCTACTGGCGGGGCGACGAGCGCAAGCCCCAGCTCCAGCGCATCTACGGCACGGCGTGGGACAGCAAGGCAGCCCTCGAGGCCCACCTCCAGCACCTCGAGGAAGCGGCCAAGCGCGACCACCGCAAGCTCGGCGTCGAGCTCGAGCTGTTCCACTTCCCGCCGCAGGTGGGCAGCGGCCTGCCGCTGTACCACCCCAAGGGGGGACTGGTCCGCAAGCTGATGGAGGACTACAGCCGCGCCGAGCACGAGCGGGCGGGGTACGAGTTCGTCTTCACGCCGCACATCGCCAAGGGGGAGCTGTTCGAGACCAGCGGCCACCTCGACTGGTACGCCGAGAGCATGTACCCCCCGATGGAGCTCGACGAGGGGCACAAGTACTACCCGAAGCCGATGAACTGCCCGATGCACGTGCTCATCTACGCGTCACGGCAGCGCTCCTACCGTGAGCTGCCACTACGGCTGTTCGAGTTCGGCACCGTGTACCGCTACGAGAAGTCGGGCGTCGTGCATGGCCTGCTGCGGGCGCGGGGGTTCACCCAGGATGACGCGCACATCTTCTGCACCGCCGAGCAGCTCAACGGCGAGCTGGCGAGCCTCTTGGCGTTCGTGCTCAAGCTGCTGCGCGACTTCGGATTCGAGGAGTTCGAGGCCGAGCTCTCCACCCGTCCCGACAAGTTCGTGGGCGAGATCGCCGACTGGGACGAGGCCGAGGAGGCGTTGCGCCACGCCATCGAGGCGGCCGCGATCCCGTACGTCGTGGCGGAAGGAGAGGGTGCGTTCTACGCACCGAAGATCGACGTCCACGTGCGGGACGCGATCGGCCGCCGCTGGCAGCTCTCGACCCTGCAGGTCGACTTCCAGGAGCCCGGCCGGTTCGGCATCGAGTACGTGGGTGCCGACAACGAGCGCCACCGTCCGTACATGATCCATCGCGCGCTGTTCGGGTCGTTCGACCGCTTCTTCGGCGTGTTGCTCGAGCACACGGCGGGTGCCTTCCCCGCCTGGCTGGCGCCCGTGCAGGTCCAGGTGCTGCCCGTGCGGTCGGACCACCAGACGCACGTGGAGGCGTTGGCCGCTCGCCTGCGGACCGAGGGCTTCCGGGTCGAGGTCGCCGATGCCGAGGAGCCCCTGGGCGCCCGCATCCGCAAGGCCAAGCTCGACAAGGTGCCGCACGTGGTCGTCGTGGGCGACGACGACGTCGCCAACGACACTGTTGGCGACAACCCCCGCGGCGGGGATGTCGAGCGCGACGTGCCCGTGGAGACGTTCATCGAGCGCCTGCGCGCCGAGGTCGCGGCCCACACGTGAGCCAGCCGAAGGATCCGGAGCAGACCAGCCGGCCGAACCCCATGGACCGGCTGTGGGCGGGCTGGCGGTCGGCGTACGTGGCGGAGGCCGGCAACGGGGCGCTGTCCGACAAGGGATCCCTGTTCCGCCAGATCCTCGACTCGGGGCTGAGCGACGAGGAGGCCCGCATCGTCTGGCGGGGGCAGCGGACCTTCGCCATCCTCAACGCCTTCCCCTACACCACCGGCCACGTCCTGGTGATGCCTTACCGCGAGGTGGGCGAGCTGGAGGACCTGACCGCCGAGGAGGCCGCCGAGCTGTGGGAGGCGGTTCGGGACGCGGTGGCGGCGATCAAGGATGCCTACGCACCGCAGGGGGTGAACGTCGGGCTCAATCTCGGGGAGGCCGCCGGCGCCGGGGTCCCGTCCCATCTGCACTTCCACGTCCTGCCCCGGTGGGCGCCGACTCCAACTTCATGACCGCGGTCGCCGAGGTGCGGGTCCTCCCCGAGGCCCTGGGGGACACGTGGCGCAAGCTGCGGGACGCCTGGCCGCCGCCCGGCGGCGCCGGGGCCTGAATAACCGGTTCTGCCCGCGCTCACCTGCACATCTGCTGCTGACCGCGGGCAGAATGGCGGCGATGGCCCCCTTCGAGAGCGACCCGGCGCCGAGCACCGACGGCGAGGTCGTCGACGAGCTGCCCGACGACCTCCAGGCAGCTGGGTACGTCGGCCCCTACCTGTTCCCCGACAACAACCGGCGGCGCATCCCCGGCTACCTGTACCTGGTCACGGCCGTGGCGTGCGTGGCCGTGTGGGCGCTGGTCGACGGCTCGCCGTACGTCAACGGCGGGTTCCTCCTCGCCGCCGGGCTGCTGGCGATCGTGGGTGCGTACCAGTTGGTGACGGCGTGGGACCTCGACGTGGACGAGCGGGACGCGCTCGTGGCGGCGTCCCGCGCCGTGGGCTTCCCGGTCGGCCACGCCTCGGCTCAGATGGGCTGGCGCGGCCTGCTCAGCCGCCCCACCTGGCGGATCCTGGTCTACTCGGTCGAGAACCCCCCGGCGAAGCGGGGCCTGGTCCTGGTCGACGGGCACGACGGCCGGATCGTCGAGCACTTCGCCGAGGACAACCCGGAGGAGTGGTCGGAGTCCAAGCGACGTCCTTGAAGAAGATCGCCAGAGGGCCCAAGGATCTTCAAGGACGTTGAGCACGCACGGTGGCCAGGACCTCGCCCGCCTCCCGCAGGTGGGTCACGCCGGCGTCGACGGCGGCTCGGGCGACGTCGAGGGCCGTGACGGTGCGGCGACCCGCGTCGCCGTCGACCACCGCCGTGCGGGCCCAGTCCGACGCCGGCACGCGCTCGATGCGGTCGGCGGCGGCGTTGGCCTCCAGCGCCAGCTCGGCGAGGCGCTCGTGCACGGGGCCCGTGGGTGCCTCCGGCTTCGGCCGCTGCGCCGGGGCGACGTCCTCCGGCGCCAGGGTGGGCGGTTCAGCGGTGACCACCACCGTCCCCAGCGCCCGGGTGGCGGCGCCGATGGCCCGGGTCGCGGCCACGATGTGCTCGGCGGCCGACCATCCCCCGGCCCGGCGGTGGGCCAGGTCGTCCGGGGACTCGTCGTCCGCCAGCCCGGCGAACAGCCCCCGGTATCGCCGCTCCAGACCCCGCAGCGTCACGACGGCGTCCGACGGGGTGAGTCGGGAGAGGTCCACCGTCAGCCGATCGCGGGCTCGAGCACGAGCAGGGGGATGTCTCGCTCCGTCTGCCGCTGGTAGTCGTCGTAGGGGGGCCAGACATCGACGGCCCGCGCCCACCAGGCCGCCTTCTCGTCCCCCTCGACCTCCCGGGCCCGCATCTCGTGGACGTCGGGGCCGTCCTGGAGCGTGAGCTCGGGGTGCTCGATCAGGTTGAAGTACCAGCCGGGGTGTTGCGGGGCGCCGCCCTTCGACGCCACCGCGGCGTAGGCGCCGTCGTGCTCGATCCGTATGACGACCGCCTTGCGGATCCGGCCCGAGCGGCGTCCCCGCATCGTCAGGACCACGCAGGGCTGGCCCTGGAGCTGCGTCCCCTCGGCGCCGCCGGAGGACTCGTAGCGCTCGACCTGCTTGGCGACCCAGTCCCAGGTGCTCGGCTCGTACTCGCCTTCGAGTGACATCGGCCGAGAGTCTACGAGGCGACCGGGCCGCTAGCGTGCGTCGCCATGTCGATCTATGACGTCAGCATCAGTGCCCTCGACGGCAGGCCGAAGGACCTCAACGACTACGAGGACAAGGCGGTCCTGGTCGTCAACGTGGCATCCCGATGCGGCCTGACGCCCCAGTACACGGGCCTCGAGCAGATCCACGAGCGGTTCGCTGAGCGGGGCTTCACGGTGCTGGGCGTGCCCTGCAACCAGTTCGCGGGGCAGGAGCCGGGTTCACCCGAGGAGATCGCCACCTTCTGCTCCACCAACTACGGCGTGACCTTCCCGATCACCGAGAAGATCGAGGTCAACGGCGAGGGCCGGCACCCGCTCTACCAGGAGCTGGTCGAGGTGCCCGACGCCGCGGACGGCCACACCGGCGACATCCGCTGGAACTTCGAGAAGTTCCTCGTGGCACCCGGCGGCACGGTCGCGGCCCGCTTCAGCCCCATGGTCGAGCCCACCGCCGACGAGGTCGTCACTGCCATCGAGGCGGCCCTACCGGCCTGACCCCTGCGAACTTGCGGTGGTTAAGGACGTCATAGCATCCCTAACCACCGCAAGTTCGGGTAGGCGGGTCGTCGGATCAGGTTCAGGTCAACGGCCCCGGGCGGCCCGCAGCACCCGGCCCACGTCGAGCAGGTGGTGGCTGCCCTCGTGGACGGCGATCGTCGCGAGCTCGGTGACGCTGGCGGGCCGGCCGCGGCCCGTGATCGTGGGCAGGCGCCACTCGTCGCCGGTGAGCTCCGACAGCGTGGTGGCGAGCGTGTCGGCGGCGTCGTCGAGGTCCGCCGCCACGGCCTCGCGCTCCAGCTTCGGTGAGGCCGCCGCCACCCTCGCCTCCCAGTCGACCGTCTCCTCGGCGGGTTCGGCGTCGGCAAGGGCGCAGCGCACCCGGTCGTCGAAGATGCGGAAGATGTCCCGCACGTGGGCGCCGTACTCGAGGGCCGACCACACGCCCTCGCCAGGCGACCGTCGCACGACGTCGTCGAGGTCCTCTCCCGACAGACCGCGAAACAGCGGGGTCCGGTAGCGACGGCCGAACGAGCGGATGGCCACGGGCAGATCCCGGGGGCGCAGCTCCCCGGGATCGAAGCCGCATTCCTCGCACCGCTCCAGCGGCATGGCGTCACCTCCCCTCGGTTGTCCCGTGGCTGGCGCTCAGCCCTCCTCGGCCACCTCCCGCCGGACCGCGTCGACGAGGTGGGCGGGCAGGGGGTCGTAGTGGTCGTGCTCGACACGGAACTGGCCCCGGCCCCCCGTCAACGACCGGAGGTCGATCGCGTAGCGCTGGATCTCCGAGGTCGGCACGAGGGCGATCACCGTCTGGTCGCCATCGGCCCCGCTCTCGGTGCCCTGCACCCGGCCGCGCCGGGAGTTGAGGTCGCCCATGACGTCGCCCTGCAGCTCGGGCGGCACGGTGACCTGCAGCCGGCTGATCGGCTCGAGGATCACGGCGTCGGCCTGGCCCAGGGCGTTGCGGAAGGCCAGTCGGCCCGCCACCTTGAACGCCATCTCGGAGCTGTCGACCGAGTGCTCCTTGCCGTCCACAAGCGTGACCTTCACGTCCACGACCGGATAGCCGTACGCGCCCCCGGACGCCATCGTCTCATCGATGCCCTTCTGCACCGCCGGGATGTAGCTGCGGGAGATGGCGCCGCCGACGATGTGGTTCTCGAACTCGAAGCCGCCTCCGCGGGGCAGCGGCTCGACGTCGATGATGCACACCCCGAACTGGCCGTGGCCGCCCGTCTGCTTCTTGTGGCGGCCCTCGACGCCCTTGGCGACCCGGGTGATGGTCTCGCGGTAGGGCACGCGCACCGGCTCGGTGTCGACATTGGCGCCGAACTTGCGGGCCAGCTTCTCGAGCGTGATCTGGAGGTGGGTCTCGCCGGTGCCCTTGAGGAGGGTCTGGTGGGTCTCGTCGACGCGCTCGACCGCCAGGGCCGGGTCCTCCTCGTGCAGGCGGTGGAGGGCGGGCGCCAGCTTGTCCTCGTCGGCCTGGGTCCTGGGCACGACCGCCACCGCCAGGCTGGGCTCCGGCTGCTCGATGGGAGGCACGACGACCGGCGTGCCCTTGGGGGCGAGCGTGTCACTGGTGGTCGTGCTCGCCAGCTTGGCGACCGCCCCGATGTCGCCGGCCACGAGCTCGCTGGCGGACTCCTGGTCCTTGCCCCGCACGGTGAGGAGCCCGTGGAGCCGCTCGTCGGCGCCGGTGCGGCTGTTCGTGAGGTGGGCGTCGGGCCGCACCGTGCCGGACAGCACCTTGAACAGGCTGACCTGGCCGACGTACGGGTCGGCGATGGTCTTGAACACGAGCGCCAGAGGGTCGCCCGCGGCGTCGGCCGTCACCTCGACCTCGCGGTCGCCGCCGGTGACCGTGGTCGGCCGGTCGAGCGGCGACGGGCCGATCGCCACGAGGAAGTCGGCGAGCCGGTCGATGCCGATCTCGCGCGTGGCCGAGCCGACGACCACGGGGAACACGGAACCGGCGGCGACGCCGTCGTGCAACGTCTGCTCCAGCTCGCCCTGGCCCGGGACGTCCCCCTCGAGGTAGCGCTCGAGCATGGTGTCGTCGGCGACCACGATGCCCTCGATGAGGTTGTCGCGCACCTCGTGCTCGAGCGCCTCCATGTCCTCGGGGATCGGCTCGGTGCGGGGCTCGCCGCCGTCGTAGATGTGGGCGGTGTCGGTGAGGAGATCCGCCACCCCGCGGAACTCGGACTCCTCGCCGATGGGCAGCTCCAGGGGCGCGATGCCGGCACCCATGCGCTCGCGCAGCTGGGCCAGCGTGGCGTCGAAGTTGGCGCGCTCCCGGTCGAGCTTGTTGATGAACACCAGGCGCGGCAGCCCGAGGTTGGCCGCCATCTTCCAGGCGACCTCGGTCTGCACCTCGACGCCGTCGACGGCGCTGACCACGAACACGGCCAGGTCGGCCACCCGCAGGGCCGCCGCCACGTCGCCCATGAAGTCCGCGTAGCCCGGGGCGTCGATGAGGTTGACCTTGTGCTCGCGCCACTCGAAGGGCGCCATCGCCAGCGACAGCGAGATGGTGCGGCGCTGCTCCTCCGGGTCGAAGTCGCACACCGTCGTCCCGTCCTCGACGCGGCCCAGGCGGTTGATGGCGCCAGCGCGGTGCAGCAGGGCCTCGGCCAGGCTCGTCTTCCCCGAGCCGCCGTGGCCCACGAGTGCGACGTTGCGGATGTGATCGGTCGCGTAGCGCTTCACCACGTGCCCCCTGGTCGTTCGGCGCTCCAATGGCAGCTGGGGCCGAGGGTACCAAGAGGCTGAGTGGGTAGGTTCGCCTCCTCGCGGCGAACGTCTGCGTTGTTGCTGGGAGGCCTCGCTGTGGAGCTGTTGGCGAGGTGCAGATTCCGTACTGTTCGGTGCCACTCCCGCCCTATCCGCTCGGCCTCTACTCACGTGGTCGCCGCCCGCCGGGGCAGGTCGGTAGCCTGGAGCCCGGCGCGCAGGGACGCGCGCGGACACGGGAGACAGGATGTTCGACGGACGCTGGCGGACCACGTTCGAGACCGGGCTGCGGCCCATCGGTGCGCAGATCAGCCGCGGCGGGGTCACGGCCAACCACCTCACGCTGACCGGGCTGGCCATGGCCACCGCCG
>DASQUY010000206.1:0-3126 GCA_035641055.1 Acidimicrobiales bacterium
CGCCGTCGAGCAAACTTGCGGTGGTTAAGGACGCTATGACGTCCCTAACCACCGCAAGTTCGGATCCTTCGTAGACTCGCCGGCCATGTGTGGGATCGTCGCTATCGTCCGGACCCCCGGTGCGCGGGTGGCGCCGGCGCCCGACCAGGTCACCGGGCCGCTGCACGAGGCGGTGGCGGCGTTGGCGTCGGACCTGCCGTTGGCGGACGCCTGCACCCGGGCGGCCGAGCTGGTCGGGGCCGGCGACGCCCTCCTGCGTGGCAGCGACGGCGTGTGGGCCCTGGTCCACGACCGGCGGCTCCTCGCCGACGTCGAGGGACTCGGCGCCGAGCTCGACGCCACCGTTGCCGATGTCGAGTCGCAGCTCGATCTCGGCGGCGACGGCAGCGCGCCAACGAACGGCGACCTCGAAGCGACCAACGCCGCGGTCGTGCGGCTCAAGGACGCCGTCTGGTCGGTCGGTCGCGACCGCGTGCGCACCGCCCGGGCGGTGGCCGACCTCGCCGGCAGCGAGCCCGGGTGGGCGGCGACCGAGGGGTACACGTCGATCCAGCAGGCCCTCTCAGCCATCGACCGCCTGGAGGTGCGCGGCCGCGACTCCGCCGGCCTGCACGTGCTCGTGCGAGGCCACGGTCTCGACCTGGCGAGCCCGGCGGTGACCCATCTCCTGGCGGCGAGGCGGGCGGACGACCCGCTGTTCCGCTCGGGGGCCGTGCGGGTGGTCGACGGGTGCCTGTCCTTCGTCTACAAGGCGGCGGCCGAGATCGGCGAGCTCGGTGACAACACCCGGGTGCTCCGCGAGGCCGTACGGTCGGACGAGCTGCTGCGTCTGGCGCTGGCGTCCGAGTCCGCCGTCGCGGTCGTGCTGGGCCACACCCGCTGGGCGTCGGTGGGAATGATCAGCCAGCCCAACGCCCACCCCGTCGACAGCACCGAGGTCGGCGCGGCAGGTCCCTACGTGGTCGCCGCCCTCAACGGCGATGTCGACAACTTCGCGGACCTCAAGGCGCTCGACGGGCTGGAGATCGCGCCCGAGATCACCACCGACGCCAAGGTGATCCCCACGCTCGTGTCCCGCCGCCTGGCCGAGGGGATCGACCCCACCACCGCCTTTCGCGACACGGTGGTGGGCTTCGAGGGATCGGTGGCGATCGCCGCCGGGGCCACGGCCGAACCCGACAAGCTGCTGCTGGCCCTGCGGGGCAGCGGCCAGGCGCTGTACGTCGGAGTGGCCGACGGCACGTACATCGTGGCCAGCGAGCCCTACGGGGTCATCGAGCTGACCGACCGCTATCTGCGCATGGACGGGGAGACGCCCGCCAACCCCGAGAACCCGAGCGCCAGCCGCGGGCAGATCGTGGTCCTCGACGGCGGCCGGGCCGGCTCCCTGGCCGGCATCGAGCGCCAGGCCTATGACGGGACCCCCCTGCCCGTCGCCGACGCCGACATCGTGCGATCGGAGATCACGACCCGGGACGTCGACCGCGGGGAGTTCCCGCACTACCTCCTGAAGGAGCTGTCGGAGGCGCCGTCGAGCTTCCGCAAGACGTTGCGGGGCAAGCTGGTGGAGCAACCCGACGGGGCGCCGGCCGTGGCGCTGGCCCCGGAGGCCCTGCCCGACGAGGTGCGTGCCGGCCTGCGCTCCGGCGCCATCGACCGGATAGCGGTGATCGGCCAGGGCACCGCCGTGGTGGCCGGCGCCGCTCTGGCCTCGGCCGTCGACCGGTTCTGCGACTCGACACCGCTCAAGGTCGAGGCCGTGCCGGCGACGGAGCTGTCGGGGTTCGGGCTGCGTCCGTCGATGTCCGACACGCTGGTGGTGGCCATCAGCCAGTCGGGCACGACCACCGACACCAACCGTACGGTCGACCTCGTGCGGGCCCGGGGCGCCCGCGTGGTGGCGATCGTCAACCGCCGGGGCAGCGACCTCACCGACAAGGCCGACGGCGTCCTGTACACGTCCGACGGGCGCGACGTCGAGATGGCCGTCCCGTCGACCAAGGCCTTCTACAGCCAGGTCGCCGCCGGGCTGCTGCTGGCGGCGGCGATCAGCGACGAGGTGGGCGGCGACGTCGACCCCGGCCTGCTGGCCGCGCTGCCGGGACTGCCCGACGCCATGGTCGAGGTGCTCGCCCGGCGCCCGATCGTCGCCGAGGCCGCCCACCAGCTGGCGCCGGCCAAGCGCCACTGGGCGGTAGTGGGCAACGGGCGCAACCGCATCGCGGCCGCCGAGGTGCGCATCAAGCTGTCGGAGCTCTGCTACAAGTCCATCGCCGCCGACACCACCGAGGACAAGAAGCACATCGACCTGTCGGCCGAGCCGCTCATCGTGGTGTGCGCCGCCGGCCTCGAGGGATCCACCGCCGACGACGTGGCCAAGGAGGTCGCCATCTACCGGGCCCACAAGGCGGCGCCGGTCGTCATCGCCACCGACGGCCAGGCGCGCTTCGGCTCGGCTCTGCACGTGCTGCCGGTGCCGCCCACGCACCCGGCCCTGGCGTTCGTGCTCTCCGCGATGGCCGGTCATATGTTCGGCTACGAGGCGGCGCTGGCCATCGACGCCCTCGCCCGGCCGCTGCGGGCGGCGCGGGCGGCGATCGAGGCGGCCACGGTGGGCGCGGACGGCTCGGGCCTGGCGCAGCGGGACGGCGAGGCGGTGCTGCGGCGGCTGCGGGTGGAGCTCCAGCCGGTGGCGCGGCGCTACTTCGACGGTCTGCGGGTCGGGGGCTACAACGGGCAGCTCGAGGCGTCGACCGCGGTCCGCCTGGCCCAGCTGTTCCGCTACGCCCTGGGGGTGGTGCCGCTCGACGCCTACCAGATCGACGAGGGCAAGGTCGGCACCCCCGCGGTGCTGGTCGACGACCTGACGGCGGCGCTGACGCGTGCCATCGAGGAGCTGACCCGGCCGATCGACGCCATCAAGCACCAGGCCAAGACCGTGACCGTCGGCATCTCGCGCACCGACGAGACGCTGCTGGAGGCGCCGCTCGTGCGGTCGGTGCTCGAGGCCGGGGCGCCGCGCGACCAGCTCACCTACCGCACCCTGCGGACGCTGGCCGACATCAGCCCGGCGGTCGAGACGGTCACCGGCTTCACTCGCTACCGCATCGAGGGACCCACCATCGA
>DASQUY010000207.1:0-2949 GCA_035641055.1 Acidimicrobiales bacterium
GACATCGACCCCGACGCCGCCGCCGAGTTCTGCCAGGCGCTGGGCATGGGCTTCCTGCTCATGGAGGCCGCCGCCCTGCCCCACGCGGACGAGGCCGAGTGGCGTCACGTGATCGATCGGCTGGTGGATGCCATCAGCCCCTCCGGCTCGTCCGACTCATCCGCCCAATGCGACCCATCCGACCCGCACGACCCGACCAAGGGGGAAGCGTGACCACCACCGAGGACATGATCGGCCGCCGCAACGTCGACGACCTCGAGGCGATCCTGTCGGTCGCCAACACGGATGTCGACGAGGTGATCCACACCGTGGAGGACAATGCCGACGCGATCTTCACGTGGGATTACGAGAAGGGTGCCCGTCCGGCGCTGAACAAGCTGTACGAGAAGGCCAAGAAGTCCCAGTGGAACGGCCAGACCGACCTGCCGTGGGACACCGAGGTCGACGTCGAGAAGCTGGCCAACGAGATGGGCGGCAACCCGATGGCCCAGCGCTTCCGCGAGTCGGCCAAGACGCCGGGCTCGCCGTTCGAGCACTTCGGTGAGAAGGAGTGGGCCGAGCTGGTCATCGAGGGGCAGAACTGGCGGTTGAGTCAGTTCATGCACGGTGAGCAGGGGGCGTTGCTCTGCACGGCGAAGATCGTGGAGAGCGTGCCGTGGATCGACGCCAAGTACTACGCGGCCACCCAGGTTATGGACGAGGCGCGGCATGTGGAGGTATTCGCCAAGTACCTGGATGAGAAGTTGACCGGGCACTATCCGATCAACGCGCATCTGAAGATGCTGCTGGACGACATCATCAACGACAGCCGGTGGGACATGACCTACCTGGGCATGCAGGTGATGGTCGAGGGCCTGGCGCTGGCGGCGTTCGGGTTCATGCACATGCTCACCCAAGATCCGCTGCTCAAGCAGCTGCTGCGCTACGTGATGTCGGACGAGGCCCGCCACGTGGCCTTCGGGGTGCTGTCGCTCAAGGAGCACTACGACGGGCTGACGGGCCCCGAGCTGCTCGAGCGTCAGGAGTTCGCGTTCGAGGCGGCCGTGCGGATGCGAGATCGGTTCATGCAGCAGGAGGTGTGGGAGCGGATGGGCATCGACCCCAAGCCCGTCGTCCAGCAGCTGCTGTCGGTGCCCCCGGAGGAGAACGTCTTCCAGAAGATGCTGTTCTCCAAGATCGTGCCCAACTGCAAGAAGCTGGGCCTGCTCGACGCCAACGACGGCTGGCTACGCCAGCGCTTCGAGGCGCTCGGCGTCATCCAGTTCGAAGACTGGGCCGACACGGGCGAGGAGTACGCCACGCTGGACGAGGTCGCCAAGGACCGCGCCGCCGCGAGCGCCAACGCCTGACGTTGGAGCGGGACTAACCGGACTCCGGCTCGGCGTTGATGTCGCCGATGACCCCGCCGAGGTCGGGGTGCTCTGAGCTGAACAGCCCCCACCGGCTCTCCCAGCCCGGGACGTTCCACATGTGCATCATCCAGAGGTTGTCGAGCCGGACGAGGCTGCCGCCCCGGGACGCGCACTCCTCCTCGGTGGTGCTCTCGTCGCCGACCACGCCCCCGCCGCCGAGGCAGAGCTGCGTGTGCACGTGCCACGGGTCGTTGCCACCGGCGAACCCGTCCGGCGGCGTGTCGGGGTCGGCGAACTGGAGGTAGCTGAGCCCCACGAGCTGGCTGTCGGGGTCGGTGCCGTCGAACAGCAGGATCTCGGGGTTCGCGGGGTCGAAGTTGCCGTCGAGCAGCGTGTTGTTCAGGTAGTGGGCGGCGATGCAGGGGACATACGGCGTGATCCGCCGCCAGCCGCCGGCCTCGGCGTCGGCCACGGTCGGGTACTTGGCCGCCACCGCGTTGGACTGCTCGATCTCGTCGGCGAGCCTGGCGCGCGTGGCCGCGTCGACCGCGGTGAACGGGACCGGACCCCGGTGGCCGTGGCCGCTGTTGCCCTCGTTGCCGTACCCCGACCGTTCACAGGCCGACGTACCGTCGGCGGAGATGACGACGTTGGTGTGCCCCTCGTGCCCCTCCGCAGTCCCGTCGGCATCTCCCTCGTCGTGGTCGTGCGCTCCTGCGGTGTCGCCGCCATCGTCGTCGTGCTCGTAGGCGGCTCCCCCCTCGTCGGCCTCGCCGTGGTCGTGGCCCGAGGCAAAGGCAGGAGCCAGCGCCATCGTCGACACCACGGCCACCGCCAGCCCCGTGGCACCGAGGCCCGCTAGTCCCAGCGACGGCCGGAGCGAGAGCTGGGCCAGCGCCGGACGAAGCAGGACCGCCAAGGAGACGACCACGATGCCGGCCTCCAGTCCGGTGGCCAGGGCATCGGCCAGCGCCACCGGCTCGGGGCTCCAGGCGTCGGGCCCCACCGGCACGCCCCACAGGCGCGACGTCGCCCAGACCCCGATCACGGCGGCGTTGCCGCCGGCGCCCAGGGCCAGCACTCGGCGCGTTGGCCGCACGATGAGGGCGACGGCCCAGCTGAGCTGGAGCCATGCCACCGCGGCGAAGAACGCGCCGTGGGACCAGGCAACGTCGAAGTGCTCGCCGCTGTAGGCGAAGTGGATCACCCCCGCGCCCAGCGAGAAGGCGACAAGGAGCCAGTGCAGGTAGCGCCCTACCGTGCCGTCGTGCGTCGTCATGGAACCCCTCCGATCGCTGCACGCGGTGTGCAAGCACATTAGCCTGCAGACCGCCGTGAGTCGTCGCCGCACCCGCTTCCTCCTCTCCGGCGCCGCCGCGGCGTCGTTCGCCGGGTTGGCCCGGGGTCACCGCGAGGCGGAGCGAGCGGAGGAGGTCCTCGAGCGCGCCCTGCAGGAAGGGCTGGGTGCCGACTACCGGCGGCGGATCGCCGAGGCGCCCGACCCCCGACCCGACCCGGGCTCCGACGACGGGCGGTCGCCGACCCTCCGGCCCGAGGTCGGCCTGCGACGGCGCTACGCCGCAGTGCGCGACCTGGC
>DASQUY010000208.1:0-2214 GCA_035641055.1 Acidimicrobiales bacterium
CACGGGTAGGTGACGGTGATTCGACGATTCGCCCTACAGCCCGATGCTCCGTGCGATCGCCCTGGTGTCGGCGCGTTCGAGGTTGGTGCGGGCGGTGACGAGGCGGTCGCGGTACCAGAGCCAGGTTTGGCCGTCGGTGGCAACGAACTGGTAGCCGATGTGTTCGAGGTCGTTGTTGCCGATGTCGTCCGCGGTGGTGCCGCGGACGAGCATGACGTCATGGCGGGCGGGGTCGTAGGCGACCTCGACCTCGTGGCCGTTCCAGGGCCCGGCGGGTTCGACGGTCCAGCCAGAAGGGGTGGGGGCGGTGCTGTCGAGGGGTCGCAGGTAGGGGTTCATTGGTCACCTCCGACGGCGGGTGGGCTGAGGCGCGACGGCCGGTTCCCGCTGCGGTGTTCGGCGGGCTGCTGGGGTGGCGCGGGCGGCGAGGCGTCGGTCGTGGTGATAGGGGCGCGTGCGGATGCGGGCGGGGGGCAGGGTGCCGTGGACGAGCAGGGCGTCGCCGGGGCGCATCTGCCGCAGGGCGTGGGCCGGGGCGAGGGGGGCGTGGGTGGCGGCGAGCTGAGTCGAGCCTCGACCACCGCCCAGGGTCGCCACGGTGCGGGAGCGGGTCTGGATCTCGGTGTCGCCGAGCAGTTGGGCCAGGTACCGCAGGGAGGCCTGGTCGCTGAGCCCGGCGCTCGACCCGTTCCCGCACCATCACAACGTGATCGCCAATACCGTCGAGGACCACACCGGCGGCCGCCGCACCCTGGACGCCCGGGGCCTCTACCAGCACGCCCAGGCCTCCTCCGCGCTGGCGACCGCCGAGATGCGCTACCAGCTCACCCGCAGCCTCGGCGTCCGCTGGCGACCCGGCCGCAGCGGCGGCTGGGAGATCGCCGGGATCCCTGACCCGGTGCTACGCGAATTCTCGCGGCGGCGCCGCGAGATCGACGACGCCCTACGCGAGCTCGAAGACGCCATCGGCCACAACCCCAACCTCCACGAGCTCGACCGGATCGTGCTCAAGACCCGGCCCGCCAAACAACACGTCCCCGTCGACGAGCTGCTCGACGGCTGGCGCACCCGCGCCACGGCCCTCGGCTTCGGGCGCGACCAGCTCGCCGCCTGCCTCGACCGCGCCCTCGAACTGCCCGAAGCCGACCCCGCGACGCTGTACACCGCGCTCGCCGCACCCGACGGGATCTGTGCCAACCTGTCGATCTTCAACCGGGCCGACGTCCTCGCCGCCCTCGTCGACCTCCCGGTCCCCCACGACGACGGCGAGCCCCAGCCGCTGCTGATCCCCGCCGCCCGGCTCGAGTCACTGGCGCACGGGTTTCTCGCCTCCCGTCACGTGATCGCCCTCACCCCCGGCCGCTACACCAGCCGCGAGATCCTCGCCGTCCAGCAACGCATCGTGGCCCGCTACCGCCACGGCCTCCACCGCGGCGCCGCCCTCGTCCCCTCCCCCGCCATCAATCAGGCCCTTGCCGGGCAGCCAGAGCTCACCGACGAGCAACGCCAGCTCGTACGCGCCTTCTGCACCAGCGGACACCGCATCCAGTGCGCCATCGGCCGCGCCGGTGCCGGCAAAACCACCACCATGGCCGCCGCCCGCTACGCCTGGCAGGCCGCGGGCTGGCGAGTCATCGGCACCGCCGTCAAAGGCGAGGCCGCCCGCACCCTCGGCGCCGCCACCGGCATGCCCACCGAGACACTCGCCTGGTACCTCGCCCACGACGACCCGGCCCGCGCCCCCCTCGACGCCCGCACCGTCCTCGTCGTCGACGAAGCCTCCACCATCTCCGACCGCGACCTCGACCGGCTCGGCTGGCTCGCCGGCCACACCGGTGCCAGCCTGCGGCTCATCGGCGATCCCGCTCAGCACGGCGCCGTCGAAGCCGGCAGCATGTTCCGCGTCCTCTGCCATCATCACCCCACCCACACCCCCCAGCTCACTGTCACTCACCGGGTGCGGGATCCCCACGACCGCGCCGCCGCCGACGCCCTGCGGGCCGGCGACATCGCCGCCGCGCTCGACTGCCTCGACACCGCCGGACACCTCCACATCGTCGACGACGAGCTCGACTTCTACCGCCAAGCCCTCACCCGCTGGTGGGCCGCCCACCAATCCGGCCACGAGCACCCCATCGTGGATCGGCGCAACACCGTGCGCCACCAGTTCAACCGGCTCGCCCACCGGCTCCTCCAAGCCACCGGCCACATCGG
>DASQUY010000209.1:0-3128 GCA_035641055.1 Acidimicrobiales bacterium
CCCCCGCCGCTGGCTACCGCTGTCGCCGCCGTCGCTGCGCCGGACGGGCCCAGCTGGCCCGGCGTGAGCGACTCGGGCGCCTCGGGCTGCGGCCGGCGCCGGCGGCGCCGCAGCTCGTCGAGGCAGGCGTTGGTGGCGACGCGGTACGACCACGTGGTGAACGCTGCTCGGCCGTCGTAGCTGCGGATGCCACGGGCGATGGCGATGAGGGCGTCCTGCAGCGCGTCCTCGGCGTCGGCGTGGTTGCCGGCGAGTCGCCGGCAGAGAGCCCAGAGCCGGTCGTGATGGCGCCGGAGCAGGGTGTCCAGGGCGTTGCGATCACCGGCCTGGGCGGCCGCCACGAGCGAGCGATCGTCGGCGTCGGATGCGGGTCGGGCGATGCCTCGAACAGTAGATCAGCGGTAGAGCCGCGCCTCGGTGAGCGTGACCCGTCCGCTGTCGCTCAGCCGGGTCCACCAGATGAGCACCGCCGACCCCTCGGCTTCGAACTCGGCCCGGTTGGTGCCGGCCAACGAGTTGCCGGTGTCGACGGTGGTGACCGGCTCGCCCCAGTCGCCAAGCGCGTCCTGCACCTCGTCGTCGACGTAGATCTCGGCCTGCCAGCCTCCCTCGGCGGTGTCGAGCTCCAGGGCGCCCAGCTCCTGCGCCTCGGGCAGCTGCAGTATCAGGCCCACGCCAGGCTTGAGGTTGCCCAGCTCGGGGGTCGTGTACCCCTCCGTATCCCAAGCGGTCTCGGGGTTGCCGTCGATGGCCAGGCCGTCGCGGGCCTGTTGCGCGCTCTCCCGGCCGTCGCCTCCGTGCTCCGGGGGATCGAAGTCGATGGTCTGCTCGATGGTGAGCGGCTCGTCGGCGGGCGCCGCCGCCTGGGAGGTCCCGGGTCCGCTGTCGTCGTCGCCGCCGAAGAGGTCGCTGCCCGATCCCCGGATGAGCAGCCCGGCGACTCCGAGCGCCACGGCCATCAGGACGACGAAGAGGGTGGGTACGAGCCAGCGACGCTCGGTGTCGGTGAAGCTCACCGCGGTGTCGGTGTCGGTGGTGACGGGACCTCCGGGGGGTGGCGGCAATCCCGGTGGCGGCGGGAGGCCGGCAGTCGCCACCGGGGCCTCGTCGGCGGCCGAGACGCCCACCGCGGTCTCGCTCGTCTGCGGCCGGTCGTCGGCCCCGGCGTCCAGCAGGGCGGCGCGCGCGTCGATGGCGCTGGGGAAGCGGTCGTCCGGCTTCCGGGCGAGGAGCCGCATGGTGACGGCTTCGAGCTGCCGGGGGACGCCAGGCTTCACGAGCCGGGGCCGGGGCGGATCGCCGTGCAGCCGGGCCAGTGCCGTCGCCGACGCGGTATCGGCCTCGAAGGGGACCCGGCCGCACAGCATCTCGTAGAGCACCACGCCCAGGCTGTAGAGGTCGGTGCGCCCATCCACGGGCCCGGACTCGACCTGCTCGGGGGCGAGGTACTTGGCCGTGCCGAGGAACGAGCCCTCCTGGGTGAGGTCGGTGGACTCGGCGGCTTTGGCGATGCCGAAGTCACCCACCTTCACTCGAGCGTCGTCGGACAGCAGGATGTTGGCCGGTTTGATGTCGCGGTGCACGAGCCCGGAGCGGTGCGCCACGGCCAGCGCCCCCGCCACTTGGGCGGCGATGCTGGCGGCGCCCCAGGGGTCGACGAGGCCCTCGTCGAGGCGCTGGCGGAGGGTGCGCCCGGCCACGAGCTCCATGACGATCGCTTCGATCCCGTTCTCGCTGCACGTGTCGTACACGCTGACGATGGCCGGATGGGACAGGCGGGCGACGGCGATCGCCTCGTGACGGAACCGGGTGAGGAACTTCTCGTCCTCGGCGAGGTGCTGGTGGAGGATCTTGACGGCGATCGCCCGGCGCAGCACCTCGTCGGTGCCCCGCCACACCTGCGCCATGCCGCCCGAGGCGATCTGCTCCTCGAGGCGGTACCGGCCGCCCAACAGGACGCCGGCCGCCAGGCCGGCGGCGGGCGACGGGCCGGTCGGGGGAGGGGGCGTCACTGCCACGGTACGCCCACCGTAGTCAAGGCGCTCGCCCGGCGCGGCGGCGGCCTGACGGGCAGATGACGGGTACCCGGCAGGGCCCGGCGCCTTCCGGTCAGGCCGGCTCGACCCAGGTGAGGCCCATCACCCGTGGCCCGGCGTGGGTGCCGATGGTGGGCCCGATCGTGGTGACGCCGATCTGATCGACCGGGTAGCGGTCGCTCAGGAGCTCCTGCATGTCGCCGAGATCGGGGACCATGCCGTGCGCGATCGTGAGGTGCTCGACCGACGGGCGCTCGAACACCCGGTCGCGCAGCCACTGCAGGGCCTTGCGACGCGTGCGGGCCTTGCCGGCCTCCTCGACGACGCCGCTGGAGATGTCGACCAGGGGCTTGATGGACAGCAACGAGCCGACCAGCGCCTGGGCCCCGCCGATGCGCCCGCCCTTCTTCAGGTTCTCGAGCGTGTCGAGCGCACCGAGCACCCGGGTGCGCTCGGCGAGGTCGCGGACCAGGGACTCGACGGCGTCGGCATCGGCGCCCCCGGCGGCAGCCGCGGCTGCCTGGCGCACCTGCGTCCCGAGGCCGGACGTGATGGACCGGGAATCGAGCACCCGGATGTCGAGCTCTCCGGTGAGCTCGCGGGTGGCGTTTTGCGCGGCCTGCATCGTGGCGGACAGGCCGGACGACAGGTTGATGCACACGACCGCGTCGGCGCCCACTTCGGCCTGGCGTCGGAAGGCGGCCTCGAAGGCGCCCGCCGCCGGCGCCGCGGTCTCGGGCAGCTCGTCCGCCGTCGCGAGCTTGTCGTAGAACTGCTCGACCGAGAGGTCGACGCCGTCCGTGTACTCGGCCGAGCCGAATCGGATGGACAGCGGCACGACCTCGACTCCCAGCTCGGCCGCCTCGCCGGGCGCCAGGTCGGCGGCGGAGTCGGTGACGATGCGTACGGGCATGGCCGGCGACCCTACTTCGGGCCGGGTACGGTCGCAGGATGTCAGCCTCGCCGCGGCCGCGGTCCGGCCATGTGCGCCGGCTGGCGGTCAGCCGTGTCGTCGCGGTCGGCGCCCGTCTCGCCCCCCGGGCTGTCAACGCTCGTGGACCAGCGCGATGCCCGGCCCGCCGGCACCAGGTG
>DASQUY010000210.1:0-5092 GCA_035641055.1 Acidimicrobiales bacterium
GGACACCCGGGCGGCCGGGTGCAGCACGACCGCCTCGAGACTGGCGCGGCCGACACAGGCGGCGATGGCCGCCGAGCCCGTGTCGCCCGACGTGGCGACGACGATGGTCCGGCGCTCGCCCCGGCGTCGGAGCTCCCAGTCGAACAGGCGGCCCACGAGCTGGAGGGCGATGTCCTTGAACGCCAGCGTCGGCCCGTGGAACAGCTCGACCACGGACATCCCGGGCTCGATCTCGACCAGCGGGCAGACGTCGGGATGGTCGAAGCCGGCGTACGTGTCGGCCACCACCTCGTCAAGCACCGCCCGGGGCAGGCTCGAGCCTTCGACGTAGGGCCACAGCAGCTCGCTCGCCAGCTCGGCGTACGGGCGGGGCCGCTGCCAGCCGGTGGGCAGCGGTGGCCACGACTCCGGCACGTACAGCCCACCGTCAGTCGCCAGGCCCGTGAGCAGCACGTCGGCGAAGTCGAGGACGGGCGCCTGGCCCCGCGTCGAGATGTACTTCATGGCGGCGGTCACTCCCCGATGACCCGGAGCACCGACGTGATGCGGTCGACGGGCTCGAGGTGGTGCAGGTCCCGCACGGTGGCCTGCACGGCGGCCTCGCGGGCCACGTGCGTGATGAACACGAGGCGGGCCTCCCCGGCCAGCCCCTCCTGCTCCATCGACCGGATCGACACCCCGTGGCGGCCGAACACCCCGGCCACCGCGGCCAGCACGCCCGGCCGGTCGAACACGTCGAGGTTCAGGTAGTAGGCGGTCTCGATCTCGTCGATGGGGCGGATCCGGGCCTCGCCCAGGGTGCCGATGCTGGCGTGGCTGCCCTTGGACCGGTTGACGGCGGCGTCGATCAGGTCGCCGAGCACGGCTGCCGCCGTCGGGTATCCGCCCGCGCCGCGGCCGTAGAACATCAGGCTGCCGACGGCCGCTCCCTCCACGAACAGGGCGTTGAAGCTGTCGCGCACCGACGCCAGCGGGTGCTCGGCCGGCACCATCGCCGGGTGCACCCGCACGCCCACCTCGCCGCCGTCGTCGCCGTCGTGCCGCTCGGCGATGGCGAGCAGCTTGATGACGTAGCCCATCTTGGCGGCGTAGGCGACGTCGGCCGGGGTGATGCCCGAGATGCCCTCGCTGTAGACGTCGCCCGCCACGACCCGCACACCGAAGGCGATGGCGGCCATGATCGCCGCCTTGGCGGCGGCGTCGTGGCCCTCGACGTCGGCCGTCGGATCGCGCTCGGCGTAGCCGAGGCTCTGAGCCTCGCCGAGGGCGTCGGCGTAGGAGGCGCCGGCCTCGGTCATGCGGGTGAGGATGTAGTTGGTGGTGCCGTTCACGATGCCGAGCACCCGGTCGATCCGGTCGCCGGCGAGCGACTCCCGCAGCGGCCGGATGACGGGGATGCCGCCGGCCACCGCCGCCTCGAACAACAGGTCGACCCCGGCGGCGTCGGCGGCGGCGAACAGCTCGGCGCCGACGTTGGCCAGCAGCTCCTTGTTGGCCGTCACCACCGGCTTGCCGGCCTTGATGGCGCCGAGGATGAGCTCACGCGCCGGTTCGATGCCGCCGATGACCTCCACGACGACGTCGATGGCGGGGTCGGCCACCACCCCTGCGGCGTCGTGGGTGAGGACGCCGTCGGGCAGCTCCACTGGGCGCTCCTTGGCGACGCTGCGCACCGCGACCCGGGTCACCTCGAGGTCGAGGCCGGTGCGGGCGGCGATGTCGTCGGCGCGGGCGCGGACCAGGTCGATGAACGCGGCGCCGACGTTGCCGCAGCCCAGGACGCCCACACGGACGGGTTCGGGGGTCACGGTCGGCAATCGTACGGCCACCCCGCCCGAACTTGCGGTGGATAAGGACGTCATGGCGTCCCTAACCACCGCAAGTTCGAGGATCAAACGTCGAAGCGCAAGAGGTCGTCGTCGGTCTCGCGGCGGACGACCAGGCGGGCCTCGCCGGCCCGCACGAACACGACCGCGGGGCGGGTCACCTTGTTGTAGTTGGAGCCCATGGAGTGGCCGTAGGCGCCCGTCACCGGGGTGGCCAGCAGGTCGCCGACGCGCACGCCCTCGGGCAGCCGGGCGTCGTGCACCAGCACGTCGCCCGACTCGCAGTGCTTGCCCACGACCCGGGCCGCCCACGGCCGGGGGGCGTCGACCGCCCGCGGCAGGAATGCCTCGTAGCCGCTGCCGTAGAGCACGGGCCGGGGGTTGTCGCTCATGCCGCCGTCGACCGCCACGTACGTGCGGACGCCGGGGATGTCCTTGATGGTGCCCACCGTGTAAAGGGTCACCGCCGCCCGGGCGGCGATCGCCCGACCCGGCTCGGCCGTCACGCGGCTGCGGATGCCGGCGGCGCGGCAGGCGTCGAGCACGGTGCGCGCCCACTCCGTGATCGACGGCGCCTCCTCGCCCACGACGTAGGGGACGCCGAGCCCGCCGCCGATCGACAGCTCGGGCAGGTCGAAGTCGCGCACCCACGGGGCGATGACCTCGACGGCCTGGTGGAAGAAGTCGGCCACGAACACTTGGCTGCCGATGTGGGCGTGGATGCCGACCACGTCGACCGCCGGCGACGCCGACGCTCGCTCCACCGCCTTGGCCAGGTCGCCGGAGGCCACGCCGAAGCCGAACTTCGAGTCGAGCTGGCCGGTGCGCACGAACTCGTGGGTATGGGCCTCGACCCCGGGCGTGGCCCGCAGGAGCACGGCGGGGACGCGGCCGTCGGCGGCATGGAGCCGGTCGAGGCGGTCGAGCTCGTCGAAGCTGTCGACGACCGTCCGGCCGACCCCAGCCTCGCGGGCCCGGGCCAGCTCGCCCTCGCTCTTGTTGTTGCCGTGCAGGACCAGCCGGGAGGCGGGCACGCCGGCGGCCAGGGCCACGTGCAGCTCGCCGCCGGTGGCGACGTCGAGGTGCATGCCCTCCTCGTGGACCAGCCGGGCCATGGCCAGGCACAGGAAGGCCTTGGCGGCGTAGGACACGCCGTCACCGAACGCGGCGACGACCTCCCGGCAGCGGGCCCGCAGGTGGTCCTCGTCGTAGACGAACAGCGGCGTGCCGTAGGTGGCCGCCAGGTCGGCGACGGCGCACCCCCCGACCGCCAGCTCCCCGTCGGGGAGCACCGAGGCGTTGTCGGGCAGCAGGTGCCGCGGCAGGGGGCCCGCCGGATCGCTCACATGGACTCCGGGGCGCTGACGCCCAGGAGGCCGAGACCGATGGCGAGGCCGACCCGGGCCGCCTCGACCAGCCACAAGCGGGCCTGAGCGAGGTCGGCCGGCACCTCCGGGTGGATCACGTAGCAGTCGTGATAGAAGCCGTGGAACGCGCCGGCGAAATCGTGCACCCAGGTGGTGATGCGGTGGGGCGCCCGGTCGGTGCAGGCCACCACGATGGTCTCCGGCAGCTCGGAGAGCTGGCGCAGGACGTCGAGCTCGCGTTCGTGGGTGAGCAGCCCGAGGTCGACGGCGGTGAGCGGCTGCCGCTCGACACCGCGCTCGCCGGCGACCCGGACGATGCCGGCGATGCGGGCGTGCGCCATCTGTATGTAGAAGACCGGGTTCTCCATGGCCTGGCTGGCCACGACCTCGAGGTCGAAGGTTTGCTGGCTCGTCGTCGACTGCAGGAGGAAGGTGAGGCGGGCGGCGTCCGGCCCCACCTCGTCGATGACCTCGCGCAGCTCGACGATGTCGCCGGTCCGCTTGGACAGCCGCACCGGCGTGCCGCCGCGCTGGAGGCTGACCATCTGGACCATCGGCACCTCGAGCACCGTGGGTTCGTGGCCCAGCGCCTGCAGCGCGGCCCCCATGCGGGTCTCGTAGCCGTGGTGGTCGGCGCCCAGCACGTTGATGAGCAGGTCGGCGCCTCGGGCCAGCTTGTCGCGGTGGTAGGCGACGTCGGGCAGCAGGTAGGTGGGCTCGCCGTCGGACTTGACGAGCACCCTGTCCTTGTCGTCGCCGTAGTCGCTCGAGCGGAGCCACACCGCCCCCTCGTGGTCATAGACCACGCTCCGCCGGCGCAGATCGTCGAGCGTGGCCTCGATGGCCCCGCGGTCGACCAGCGACCGCTCGCTGAACCAGGTGTCGAACCGCACGTTCATCCGCTCCAGCACCTCGCGCTGGTCGGCGAGGGCCCGCTCCTCGCCCCAGACGAGCGGGTCGGCGTCGTCGGGCATCTCGGCCGCCCACTCGGCGATGTACTCGCCGCGGTAGCCGTCCTCGGGCACCGGTCGGCCGGCCTTGCGAGCGGCGAGGGAGGCGGCGTAATGCTGCATCTGGACACCGCGGTCGTTGAGGTAGCACTCGCGCTGCACCTCGTAGCCGCTGCGCTCGAGCAGGCGGGCGAGCGAGTCGCCGTAAGCCGCGTGGCGCCCGTGGCCGGCGTGGACGGGGCCTGTCGGGTTGGGGGACACGAACTCCACGTTGACGCTCGTGCTGTGTCCCACATCGGGCCGGGCGTAGCCCTGCTCGCCGCCAGTGACGACCTCGCGCAGCACCTCGTGGAGCCACGTGGGGGCCAGGTGGAAGTTCACGAAGCCCGGGCCGGCGACCTCGACCCGCTCGACGTGCGCCGGCGGGTCGGCGTCGAGGACCTCGGCGAGCTGGCCGGCGAGCTCCCGGGGGTTGCGCCCCGCCGCCTTGGCCGTGGCCAGCGCCACGTTGGTGGACCAGTCCCCGTGCTCGCGCCGCGCCGGGCGCTCCAGCGTGACCTCGGCCGGCGGCTCGACGCCGACCTTGTCGAGGGCGCCGCGCAGGGAGGCGTCGAGGACCTCGCGAATCATCGTTGGCTCGCGCTCGCAGGAACGGACATGGTGGGGCGATCGTACCGGCGGGTCGTCGAGTCAGGTGCGGTCGAGGACTCGAGCGTGCGCGACCCGGTAGAACTCGTGGCCGACCATGCGGTCGGCGAACGCGCCGAAGTAGCGGTGGCGGTAGTCCGCGGCGCCGAGGTCGTTCTCGAGGGCGAGGCCTCGGTGGAGGAGGTAGGCGTCGAGGTGTTCGGGCTCGAGTCCGAAGGTCATGGACTCGTTGGCTCGGCGGAGGGTGGTGACGACACGCTCTGCTCCTACGTAGCTACTGGGGTCGTCAAGGACTTGGCGG
>DASQUY010000211.1:0-2931 GCA_035641055.1 Acidimicrobiales bacterium
GCGATCCGGAGCTCGTGCCGCGAGACGGCCTTGGGCAGGGCTCCGGTCACGTCCTCGTCGGAGATGGGCGCCAGGCTGCCGTCCACCTGCAGGCCGCCGTCCTGGCGATCGCGGGCGACGACCTCGATCGGCACCGCGCCGCGCACGTCGAGGAGGTAGATCACCTCCTCCAGCGCCTGCAGCAGCACCTCCTCGTCCGGACCGGGCTCGACGCCATACGTGAACGGATCGCCCGCCCGTAGGGCGTCGACGTCGGCGAAGGACGCCACCAGGGCACGGACGGCCTGGGCGATGCACCCGGACCGGCCGGGCGCCCACGCCCCGAGCGCGAGGTCAGCGGTGTGCGGGATCAGCCGGAACCCTGTGTCGGCCGCCACGCGATCTTTCTACTGGAGATTCGACCGCGGTCGTTACGCTCGGCGGCGTGTGCCGAAACATCACCACCCTGCGAGGACTCGAGCCGGAAGCGACCCCCGAGGAGGTCGAGGCCGCGGCCCGGCAGTACGTGCGGAAGGTGAGCGGGGTGCAGTCCACCTCCTCCAACACCGAGGAGGCGTTCGAGCGGGCCGTGAAGCGGGTCACCGCCGCGACCAGCGACCTGCTCGCCAGCCTGCCGCCGCGCCGCCAGCCGCCCCCGACGCTCCCGCCTCTCCGGCGCCTGGCGGCCGCGAGGCACTAGCGGTCGGCCAGTGCGTCGGCTGGGCATAACCTGCCGGCGTGACTGGGGAACGGGCCGTGGTGGACGCCCCGGGCGGCGGCGCGCTCGAGGACAACGACGATGCCTGGGCCGGCGAGCTGCTCGACAACCTCACCCTGCACGAGAAGCTCCGCCTGGTCGCCACGGACGCCTCGCCGCGCGGTCTGCGCGGCCTGCTCGGGCCGCTCCGTCGCCGCCCTGACCACCCGCCGCCGGTGGCCGGCGCGCTGCCGCGGCTGAGCATCCCCGGCGTGCGCGTCACCGACGGACGGTCGGACGCGGCCGTCGGCGGGGCCACCGCCTTTCCCGCACCCCTGGCCCGCGCCGCCAGCTTCGATCCCGAGCTCGAGGAGCGCATCGGCGCCGCCCTGGGCGACGAGTGCCGGGCGTCGGGCGCCAACCTGTTCGCCGGCGTGTGCGTCGACCTGCTGCGCCATCCGGCCTGGCGACGGGCCCAGGAGACGTTCGGCGAGGACCCGTGCCTGGTCGGGGAGATGGCCGCCGCCCTGGTCCGCGGCGTGCAACGCCACACCATGGCGTGCGTCGGGCACCTGGCCAGCCAGCCGATGGAGAGCGACCGGGACCGCATCGACGTGCGCGTCGACCCTGACGACCTGCGGGACGTCGACCTCCCACCCCTCCGGCGCGTGGTCGCCGAGGGGGTGGCGGCGGTGACGACCGGCGCCCACCGGCTGAACGGCGAGCCCTGCGCGCACCATCGCCACCTCGTCACCGACGTGCTCAAGGGCGAGTGGGGCTTCGACGGCTTCGTGGTGAGCGGAGCCATGGCGGGCCCGCACCCAGCGGACGCCGCCATCGCCGGGACGGATCTGCAGATGCCCTCGCGCCAGGGGTTCCGGCGACTGGTCCGCCTCGTGCGCGCCGGCCGGGTGCCGCCCGAGCGCATCGACGACGCCGCGCGGCGCATCCTCCGCCAGCAGCTGCGTTTCGAGGACGGGAACGGCCGCCGGGGCGGCCATTTCCGTGCTGAGAACGCGGCGTTGGCACAGGAGGCGGCCGAGCGGTCACTCGTCCTGCTGCGCAACTACGGCGTGCTGCCCCTCGACGCCACCTCGGTCCGGACCCTCGCCTTGTTCGGCCGCCTGGCAGCGCTGCCCGCCGGGGGCGGGTTGCCCACGATCCTCGACGCCCTCCGGGCGGTGGGCGAGCGCCACGTCATCGACGTCCACCACCAGGCGGGCGACGACCTCGACGCCGCCGGGCTCGCCGCGGCCTCCGCCGACGCCGCCGTCGTGGTCGTCGGCGACGTCCCGGCCGACCGCGATCTGACGTTCGCCCGACGGCGCCGGCCGGTTTCGCACGACCTCACGCTCCGGCCGGAGGACGAGCGGCTCATCCGCACCGTCGCCGCCGCCAACCGCCGCACGGCCATCGTGCTCGTGAGCGGCAGCGCCGTCGTCACCGAGTCGTGGCGCGAGCAGGTCGGGGCGATCCTCGCCGCCTGGCTCCCGGGGGAAGGCGGCGGCCAGGCGGTCGCCCGAGCGCTGTTCGGCGACGTCAACCCGGGGGGGCGGCTGCCGTGCACGTGGCCCCGCTCGGCCGAGCAGCTCCCGCGGTTCGACCCGGCCGCGGCGCGCGTCCACCACGGGCCGCGCCACGGCTACCGGCTCATGCAGGCCACCGACCGGTCGCCTGCCTTCCCTTTCGGCTTCGGCCTGTCGTACACCACGTTCGAGCACGGGCGGCTCACCCGGCGGCGGGCGTGGGACGGCTCGATCACGGTGACCGTCCCCGTCACCAACATCGGCACGCGCGTCGGTGACGAGGTCGTGCAGCTCTACCTCGACGAACCCCTGGGCTCGGACCCCCGTCCCCTGCGTACACTCCGGGCCTTCCGACGGGTCACGGTGGCGCCGGGCGGCACGGTGGACGTCACGCTGCCCGTTCGCCCGGAGGCCACCCTGCGGGCCCAGGCGGCCAACGGCGGCGTGCTGGTCGGGCACGTCGGCAGCAGCGCCGATCCCCGCGACCAGCGCGCCATCGAGATCTGACCCGACCGCAGCCGTTGTACAGGGCCCGGAAACACCCGAGAAACCGGCGACCGTCATGCTGATGGCCATGGTCGGCGGCGTCCGTGCCCTGACGGGTTACACCATCGGCATCACCGGCCACCGCCGGTGGGAGGAGCAGGCCGAGCTGCTCCGGAGCCGCGGCGCCCGAGTGGTGCATGGCCCGGTCATGCACACCACCCTGCTGCACGACGCCGACGCCAC